>VBII01000043.1 GCA_005887735.1 Chloroflexota bacterium | reverse complement strand
GGCAACGGGCTGAACGGCGTACCGCATGTCTAGACCGCATTGATCGAGCGTGAGGTGAAGCTCGGGGCGGGCCCCGCGTTTCACCTCCCGGACCTCACCGGAGTCATCGACGGCGTCGCTGTCGGACCTTCGGAGACCGTGCGCCTGGAGACCGTTTATTACGACACGCCCGATCTGCGCCTTGCGCGCTGGGGCGTTTCGCTGCGGCACCGCGCAGGCGAAGGTTGGACGCTCAAGCTTGCGACTCCGCCGTCGGCTCCGGGCAAGCCGTCCGACATGCTCGAGCGCGCCGAGCTGGCGTTCGAGGGCCGTTCCAGGAAGCCACCGGCCGCCGCGCTCGAGGTCGTGCGTGCCTACGTGCGCAGGGCCGAGCTCGTGCCTGTGGCGCGGTTGTCGACGGTGCGCCGCAGGCTGAGGCTTGTCGACGGGAACGGTGCCCGCGTCGCCGAGGTGGTCGACGACGAGGTCTCCGTGCGTGACGGGAGGCGTGTTGCGGCCCGTTTTCGCGAGATCGAGGTGGAGGTTGCCGGCCAGAACGGCGCGGACAGTGCGAACGAGATCATCACCCCGCTGGTCACGAAGTTACGGGGGGCGGGCGCTGGCGCTCCCGACCCGACGCCAAAACACATAAGGGCCCTCGGCCCCCGCGCAATCGAGCCGCCTGAGGTGGCGCCGCAGCCCCTGGTCCCCAACGCCCCGGCGAAAGACGTGATCAGGAACGGTCTCGCCGAATCGGTCGCCGCCATCCTCCACAACGACCCCCTGGTCAGGACCGGCCGCGATCCCGAGGCTGTGCATCAGGCGCGGGTTGCCACGCGAAAGCTGCGCTCCAACCTGCGCACCTTTGGACCGCTGCTCGACGTGGAGTGGACGGAGCCTCTTCGGTCCGAGCTGGGCTGGCTGGCGATAGGTCTCGGCGCCGTGCGCGACCGCGAGGTGCTGCTCGAGCGGCTGCGCGATCGCGCCCAATCGCTGCCGGCCAGCGACCTGAGGTCGGCAGCCTCGCTGCTGCAGTTGCTCGCGACCGAGATCGATGGGCTGCGCAACCAGCTCGCTGTCGACCTCGATTCGCAGCGCTACATCGACCTCCTCGAAAACCTGGTCGCGGCCGCCCATGCGCCATCGACCCTGCCCGACGCGGATGAGCCCGCGAGCGCGGTGCTGCCCGCCTTGGCCACGACGCCGTGGCGCCGCTTGCGCTCGGCGGTGCGCCAGCTCCCCGAGACGCCGGCCGACCCCGAGCTGCATCGAATCCGCATCCTGGCCAAGAGAACGCGCTACGCCGCGGAGGGGGTGGCTTCCGTGGCGGGACCCGGCGCGGCGGCTTTCGCCAGGGCGGCAGCGAAGCTGCAGACCGTCCTGGGCGAGCACCAGGACAGCGTCACGGCGCAGGCATGGTTGCGGGCGGCCAAGGTGACCGGGCGGCGTGCTTTCGTAGCCGGCGAGCTGATCGCGCTCGAAGGGATCGCCGCTGCCGCGGCACGTGCGAGGTGGCGCAAGGTCTGGAACTCGCTCGACCGCAAGCGCCTGCGCGACTGGATGCCCTGACCTGCGGACGTTTTACGTGGTGCGCCATGCCAAGGCGGGGAGCCGCAGCCACTGGTCGGGCGACGACCGTCTACGGCCGCTGAGCAGCAAAGGAAAAAAGCAGGCCGAGGATCTTGTCGCGGTTCTCAAGCCGTTTCGAATCTCCGACATCTTCTCGAGCCCATACCTGAGGTGCATGCAGACGGTCGAACCGCTCGCCCGAGCGCGCCGTCTGAAGATCAAGCCGTCGCCATCCCTCGAAGAAGGCCACGGCCTCGAGGGCTTGACCGAGTTACTCGGCGATCGATCGCTCGACGCCGCCGTGCTCAGCACCCATGGCGACATCGTCTGGGAGCTGGTCGAGGACCTGGTCGAGCGCGAGGTCATCCAGGACGGAGAAGGTGGGTACGAGAAGGGCTCGACCTGGGTGCTCGAGGTCGACGATCACGGCGTCGCGAAGCGAGCGCGTTACCTCGCGGCCCCGTGAGATGCCATACGACCATGTGCGCCCAAACGGCGGCATATTCATGAGGGATTCGATCATCTGTGCCCGAATGGCGAAGTCACGTCGGAGCCACCTCGAAGCGCTCAAGAACATCAGCTAGCCTTAGCCGGACGTGACGGTCACGCTGCGCGGCGCTGGGCTGACAGAAGACCAGGTCGTGGCCGTGGCCCGTCATGGCGAAAAGGTCGCCCTTGCCGCCACGGCGCGCACCAAGATGGAGCGCAGCCGCACCCGCGTCGAGCGGGCGGCCGCGTCCCGAGAACCGGTCTACGGCGTGTCGACTGGGTTTGGCGCGCTCGCCGGCACTCGGGTTGCTCCGCTCCGCCAGCCCGAGCTGCAGCTGGCCCTGATCCGCTCCCACGCCGCGGGAGTCGGAACTCCTGTAGACGTGGAGGTCGTGCGCGCAACGATGCTCCTGCGCGCACGCACTCTCGCGATGGGCATGTCTGGCGTCCGGCCGCTCCTCGCGGAGGCGCTGATCGGAATGCTGAACGAAGGAATCACGCCGCTGGTGCCGCGTTACGGTTCGGTTGGCTGCAGTGGCGACCTCGCCCCGCTCGCGCACATCGGGCTCGCGCTAGTCGGTGAGGGAGAGGTGGTCGACGCGCAGGGCGGCCGCCGGACTGCGGCCGAGGCGCTCAAGTCCGCCAGGCTCAAGGCGGTCAAGCTCGAGACCAAAGAGGGTCTCGCATTGATCAACGGGACCGACGGAATGCTGGGCATGCTGCTGCTCGCGTGCGCTGATGCGGAGCGACTGTTCAAGACCGCCGATGTCACGGCCGCGATGTCCGCCGAGGCGCTGCTGGGCACCGACCGCACTTTTCACGCGCGCCTGCAAGAGGTCAGGCCGCACCCCGGTCAAACCGCGAGCGCCGCCAACCTCACGCGGTTGATGAGCGACTCCCAGATCGTGGCCTCACACCGACATTCACAGCACGCCGTCCAGGACTCATATTCGGTGCGCTGCAGCCCACAGGTCGCCGGCGCGGCGCGCGACACGCTCGACTTCGTTCGCCGGATCGCGGAAGTCGAGCTCTCGTCCACGATCGACAACCCGATCGTGATGGAGAACGGTGACGTGGAATCGAACGGCAACTTCCACGGCGAGCCGCTGGCTTTTGCCGCCGACTTTCTCGCCATCGCGGCGGCCGAGGTGGGATCGATCGCCGAGCGGCGAGTCGACCGGCTTCTGGACCCGCATCGCTCGCAGGGCCTGCCGCCCTTCCTGGCGGAAGAGCCCGGAGTGAACTCTGGCCTCATGGTCGCCCAGTACACGGCCGCGGCACTCGTCGCTGAGAACCGCCGGCTTGCGGCACCCGCCAGCGTCGACTCGGTTCCCACGTCCGGGATGCAGGAGGACCACGTCTCGATGGGTTGGGGCGCGGCGTTGAAGCTGCGGACCGTCCTCGACAACGTGGCCCACATCCTCGCGGTCGAGCTGTGCGCGGCTGCGCGGGCGCAGGAGCTTCGCCGTCCCCTCGAACCATCCCCCGCGACGGGTGCGGTGCGGGCCGCGCTGCGCAAACAGGTGGCGGGCGTTGGGCCCGACCGCGTCGTGGCGCCGGAGCTGGCCGCGGCGGAAGCGCTCATCCGCGCTGGTTCTATCGTCGAGGCTGCCGAATCGGTGGTTGGGACTCTCAGGTGAGCGGACCTCCCCACCCTTCCCCTCCCCGGCGAGCGGGGAGGGGAAGGACGGTTCGGGCCCCTCGTGGCCAAGACATCACGTGCCTCGGCTGGCCTCAGGAGGCCGCGATGCGCATGTTGATGAACAACCTCGACCCGGAGGTGGCCGAGCGTCCCGAAGACCTTGTCGTGTACGGCGGCACCGGCCGCGCGGCCCGTTCGTGGGAGGCCTTCGACGCCATCATCCGCGAGCTTCGCCGTCTCCAGGGCGACGAGACCTTGCTTGTCCAGTCGGGCAAACCGGTCGGAGTTTTCCAGACGCACGAGTGGGCGCCCAGGGTCCTGATCTCCAACTCGATGCTGGTTCCTGAGTGGGCGACGTGGGACGAGTTCCGCCGCCTCGAAGCGCTCGGACTGACGATGTACGGCCAGATGACCGCCGGCTCGTGGATCTACATCGGAACGCAGGGCATCCTGCAGGGGACGTACGAAACATTCGCCGCCGTGGCGCGCAAGCGGTTCGGCGGATCGCTTGCGGGGACGATCACACTGACCGCCGGCCTTGGGGGGATGGGCGGGGCGCAGCCGCTTGCCGTGACGTTGAACGGTGGGGTCGCCATCTGCGTCGAGGTCGATCCCGAGCGCATCGCGCGGCGCCTCGAGCATCGCTACCTTGACGTGAGCGCGGATAGTCTCGAGCACGCGTTGCAGCTCGCGCGAGAGGCGAAAGATTCGAAACGCGCGCTCTCCATCGGGCTGCTCGGCAACGCAGCCGAGGTTTTCCCGGCGCTGCTGCAGCGCGACGCGCAGGTCGAGGTGGTCACGGACCAAACCCCCGCGCACGACCCGCTCAGCTACGTGCCTGCCGGTCTTTCGCCAGACGACGCCGGCGAGCTCCGGCTCGATGAACCCGAAACCTATGTGAGACGCGCGCGCGAGAGCATGGCGAGGCAGGTCGATGCGATGGTCGGGTTTCTCGACCGAGGCGCGGAGGTCTTCGACTACGGCAACAGCCTGCGGGCCGAGGCCCGGCTCGGGGGCAGCACGCGGGCGTTCGACTATCCGGGCTTTGTCCCCGCGTCCGACATCGCCGCGACGGACCACGCGATGCTCGATGAGTTCTCCGAAGATGCTGCGCTCATCCGCTGGATCAAGGCTGCGGGTGAACGCGTGCGGTTCCAGGGACTGCCGGCGCGGATCTGCTGGCTTGGCTATGGCGAGCGTGCGCGCGCCGGGCGCAGGTTCAACGAGCTGGTGCGGACGGGCGCGGTCAAGGCGCCGATCGTGATCGGGCGCGATCACCTCGACGCAGGGTCGGTGGCCTCGCCCTATCGCGAGACCGAATCGATGCGCGACGGCTCCGACGCCATCGCCGACTGGCCGATCCTCAACGCGCTGCTCAACACATCGAGCGGCGCGACCTGGGTCAGCGTGCACCACGGCGGCGGCGTTGGCATCGGGCGCTCCATCCACGCCGGCATGGTCGTGGTCGCCGACGGCACCGACGAGGCGGCGAAAAAGCTCGAGCGCGTGCTGACGAACGACCCAGGGACCGGTGTAATGCGACATGCCGACGCCGGCTACGAGCGCGCGATCGAGGTGGCGCGAGAGCGCGGCGTTCGCATCCCGATGCGGGACTAATTGAACGGCACAGGTCGCTGGCACGCCGAGCAGGCGTGGGTCGGCCACGCCGCGCAAAACGTAATGATCGAGGTCGAGGGTGGACGCATCACGCGCATCACCGAGGGAGCGGACCCGACGCCCGACGCGATCGCCTTGAAAGGCTGGACGATCCCGGGCCTGGCCAACGTGCACAGCCACGCCTTCCAGCGCCTGCTCCGAGGCGAGGTCGAGTCTGGCGGCGGCGACTTCTGGGAGTGGCGCGACCGGATGTACCGCTTCACGGAATGGGATGCCGCCGACTACTTCAACCACGGTCGCCTGGTTTTTCGGGAGATGCTCGAGGCCGGCATCACCGCGGTCGGAGAGTTCCACTACCTGCACGCCCATGGCAACGAGCTGGGAGTGGCGCTGATCGATGCCGCTCGGGAGGAGGGGATCCGGATCACGCTCATCGATGCCTGCTACCTGCGCGGCGGCCTGGACGGCCGGCCGCTCGAAGCTGAGCAACTGTCGTTTTCCGACGGCGATGCCGACGGCTGGGCACGGCGCATGGACGAGCTGAAGGAAGCGGATGGAGTGCGGATCGGCGCCGCGATCCACAGCGTGCGGGCCGTCGACCCCGAGTCGATGCGAATCGTCGCCACGTGGGCGCGCGAGCATGGAGCGCCGCTCCACGTCCACCTCGCGGAGCAGCCGGCGGAGGTCGAAGAGTGCTTGCGGGTGGAGGGTTGCACGCCGGCCGAGCTGCTGGAGCGAGAAGGAATCCTGGGACCTGACCTGACTGCAGTGC
Source organism: Chloroflexota bacterium (assembly GCA_005887735.1). Lineage (GTDB taxonomy): Bacteria > Chloroflexota > Dormibacteria > Dormibacterales > Dormibacteraceae > 40CM-4-65-16. The sequence goes on along the minus strand of VBII01000043.1, from coordinate 617 downwards.
ACGCCATCCACGTGAACCAGCACGACATCTCTCTGCTCGGCGAGAACGAGGTCTCAGTCTGTTCTTGCACGACAACGGAACGCGACCTGGGCGATCGCGTCGGGCCGCTGACAGCACTCGCGGATGCCGGTTGCGCGTTGACCGTGGGCAGCGACTCCAACGCAGTGGTCGACATGCTCGAGGAGGCGCGCGGGCTGGAGCTCGACCAGCGACGCACTACGGGACGCCGAGTTCAACACGAACCAGAGGAGCTCTTCAACGCCGCGACCTTCAACGGCATGCGTGCGCTGGGTTGGAATGCCGGCGAGCTGAGGGTCGGCATGCTGGCGGATTTCGTCACCCTCGATCAGCCCCGCCTGCAGTGGCGCAGCATCTCCCCCGCGTATCTCGTCTATGGCTTCTCCGGCCGCGATGTCACCAACGTCGTGGTCGGCGGCGAAACCGTGGTCCAGAAATGAAGCGTCTCCGCAACGTCGGGCGGCTCTTCACGGGCACCGGCACGGGCGTGATCGAAGACGCCGCGGTCATATTCGACGCTGAGGAGATCGCCTGGTGCGGCAAGCACGGCGATGAGCCGCGCGAGCTCCTGGAGTCGGTCACCGATGAGTACGACTGCG
>VBII01000244.1 GCA_005887735.1 Chloroflexota bacterium | reverse complement strand
GGGCCAGCCTCGACTCGGTTTATGCGTTCGACGGCTCGGCCTGGCGTGCCGGCCCTCGCCTGCCTGTCCCGGTCGATCATCCTTCGGCGGCGGCGCTCGACGGTCAGGTCTACCTCGCCGGGGGGCACACCAACGGCGCTGACAGCGCGCGTGTCTTTCGGCTCGATACAGACCACTGGACCGAGCTGGCGCCAATGCACTTCGCGCGTGGAGGCCACGCGCTGATCGCCGCCAATGGAAAGCTGTTCGCCATCGGCGGCAACACCTCGCGGGGCGAGGTCGCGGGCGTCGAGAGCTTCGACCCCACGTCCAACGCCTGGGCAGTTCTGCCCTCGCTTCCAAGCCCACGCAACCACGTCTCAGGTTTCGTGGTCGGCGGCAGCGTTTGCGTTGCGGGTGGCCGCTACCCGACCACCGCCCGCGTCGACTGTTTCGACGTGGCGCAATCCACCTGGTCTCGGCTCCCGGACCTTCCGCGCGCCACCAGCGGGGGCGGAGCGGTGACGTTTCTCGGCGGGTCAGTCGTCCTGATGGGGGGCCAGAACGCCGGCGAAACGGCGATCGTCGACCAGTTCACCCACCTCACACCGGGTGGCGGCTGGTCGACGGGTGAAACCATGCTCGTGCCTCGCCACGGGTTCGAGCTCGCGATCTTCGGCGGCCGCGCGTGGGCCTGCGGCGGGGGCAGCGCGCCCGGCCTCCATCCCGTGGCCACCTGCACGTCAGTCGGGAATCCGGCGGCCGCGAATCGCGGAAAGTAGCTGCACTGTCAGCGCGCTGAGGACGATGATCAACACCGGCACGCCGTAGTTGAATTCCGGCCAGGTCAGAAGCGGCACGTCCACGTTGTTGACGGCCTCGAGCAGCAGGTCGCCGGCCTCGATGAACGCGTAGAAGACGAGGATCACGACGTTCGCGATGAGCGCGGCGACCGCGATCGGCTCGCGGACGTAGACCAACAAGGCCGCGAGCGGAATGGCCGCCAGGAAGGGGCCGAAGAAATTCACGATGGCCTGCCGGGTCACGTCCAGCGGCTGGCTGGGCTGCGCGTGCAGCGCGTAGATCGTGAAGTCGACGAGTCCCAGCCGCCACGGCCGCACGATGATCGAGCCCTGCCCGCCGACCGCGTAGATCACGAGCAGGTGCATCACCTCGTGGGCGCCAAAGGCGACGAAAAATAGAAGGACCGACAGGATGAGGACTCGGATGGCCACCTGTACTCGTTGAATATATAAATCGATCCGCGCCCACCCAAATACCCCCTAGGGGTATAATTCGCACCCATGCCCGGATACGCCGCTCACAAGAAACAGGTCCAGGCGCGACTTCGTCGGGTCGAAGGGCAGATCAGGGGTATCGAGCAGATGGTCGAGGCGGACAGGTACTGCATCGATGTTCTGACCCAGGTCGGAGCCGCGAAAGCGGCGCTCGACAGCGTCGCGTTGCTGCTGCTTGCGGATCACACCGAGCACTGCGTCACCGAGGCCATCCGCGCGGGCCGGGGCGGAGCCAAGGTCAAAGAGCTGAACGGCGCGGTCGAGCGGCTCGTCCGGGGCTAGCTTGGCCATCCTCGAGGCGATCGGACAGGCGCTCCAGGCCGCCTTCTTCATGTTGTGGGAGGTCCTGTGGCCGCTCGCCCTCGGCTTTCTCATCTCCGCGGTGGTGCAAGCGCTCGTCTCGCGGCAATCGGTGGTGAGGGTCCTGGGTCGCGACGACCTGCGCGGCGTCGCCTTCGCCACGCTTCTCGGCGCGGCCAGCTCGAGCTGCTCGTATGCAGCGGTTGCGGTCGGCAGGAGCCTGTTCCGCAAGGGCGCGACGCTAGCCAACGCGATCCTCTTCGAGTTCGCCAGCACCAACCTTGTCTTCGAGCTGGGCCTGGTCCTGCTCGTCCTGCTCGGCTGGCAGTTCGTTGCCGCGGAGTTCGCCGGCGGCCTCCTGATGATTGCGATCCTCGCCGTCGTCTTCAAGTACACGCTGCGCGCCAGCCTGGTCGAGCAGGCGCGACGCCAGGCCGAGCGAGGCCTGCACGGCCGCATGGAGGGCCACGGCGAGATGGACATGTCAGTGGCCGGCGGTCCATTCCTGCGGCGCCTGTTCTCGGGATCGCCGGCGCGCTCGCCGCCTGGGTGCCGAACAGCTTCTGGCAGGCGCTTTTTCTGAGCCAAAACCCTACCCTCGGCGCGGTGTGGGGGCCCATCGTCGGCCCGATCATCTCTCTCCTCAGCTTCGTGTGCTCGGTGGGCAACGTCCCGCTCGCGGTGGTGCTGTGGAACGGCGGAATCAGCTTCGGCGGGGTGATCAGCTTCATCTTCGCCGACCTGATCATCCTTCCGATCCTCGACATCTACAGGAAGTACTACGGCGGCCGCATGAGCCTCTACCTGCTGGCCACGTCATACGGCGCGATGGTCGTCGCGGGATTCGCCATCGGCGGCCTGTCCCAGCTTCTCGGCCTGGTGCCCGCCCATCATTTCATCGCCGTCTTTCAGACCAGGCCGTCATGGAACTACACGACGTTTCTCGACCTGGGCGCGCTGGTCCTGGCGGCGGTGCTGGGCTGGCGCTTCCTCAAGACCGGCGGCCTCGAGATGCTCCGGGCGATGGATAGGACTGGCGGCACGCCTCATGCCGGACATGAGATGGTTCACGATCACGATGAGCATCACGACCACCACCACCACTGAGATGCAGCGCGATTACATCAAGGAATACAGCCATTCCCTGGGCCGTGACATGGAGATCCTGCACTTCGGCCACGCCGGCCGGACGCTGCTGGTTTTCCCGACGTCCATGGGCCGCTTCTTCCAGTGGGAGGACTTCGGCATGGTGGGGGCCCTCGGCGACTTCATCGAATCGGGCGCGGTCCAGCTGGTCTGCGTGGACAGCGTTGACGGCGAGTCGTGGTACGCCAGGGATCGCTCGCCGGCAGACCGGATTCGGCGCCACATGCAGTACGAGGCATACATCACCGATGAGGTCCTGCCGCGACTCCCCGGCCCGCCGGTGGCATGCGGCGCCTCCTTCGGCGCGCTGCACGGGGTGCTCCTGGCCGCCCGGTATCCGACCAGGATCGGTGGCTTCATCGCTCTGAGCGGCGCCTACGACACGGCGCGCTGGCTCGACGGCTACCACGACGACAATGCCTACTTCACGAACCTCTTCGCCTTCCTGCCCCGCCTGACGGACGAGGCGTACCTTGGGCCGCTGCGGGCCATGCAGCCCAAGGTGATCGCGACCGGCGAAGACGACCCGAACGTCGACGACTCGAGGAAGCTCGGCGCCCTCCTGCGGGACAAGGGAGTGGACGTAGGGCTCGAAATCTGGCCCGGATGGGCGCACGATTGGCCCTACTGGAAGGACATGATGCGGCGGTACCTGGCCGGCTGACCGCCACCTCACCGAGCACATTTGAAGAGACGGAGGGGACATGGCTCAGAAGAAGGTCATCGGGCTGCTGGTGGGACGTGAGAACACCTTTCCGGGGCCTTTCCTCGAGATGGTCAACCAGAAGGGCGCGGCCGACGGCATAACCGCCGAGCTGGCGGTCCTCGGCGGCACCGAGGAGCTCGACGCCCCGTACCACTCGGTGCTCGTCGACCGCATCTCGCACGAGGTCCCCTATTACCGCGCCCACCTGAAGAGCGCGGTCTTGATGGGCACGACGGTCATCAACGACCCGTTCTGGTGGGAGGCGGACGAGAAGTTCTTCGAATGCACCCTGGCGCGCAAGCTCGGCGTGGCGGTGCCCAAGACCGTCGTGCTGCCCAACAAGCAGTACATCCCCGAAATCGACCACAGGTCGTCGTTGCGCAACCTGCAGTTCCCGCTCGATTGGGACCACATCGTCAGCTACACCGGCCTGCCCGCGGTGCTCAAGCCCAACACGGGAGGCGGCTGGAAGGACGTCTTCATCGTCCAGTCGATGGAGGAGCTGATCACGGCGTACGACCAGACCGGCCTGAAGACGATGATCCTGCAGGAGTTCATCGACTGGGACGACTACGTGCGCTGCATCTGCGTCGGGCGCGAGAACATCCTGCCGATCCGCTACAACCCGCGCGCCCCCTTCGAGCAGCGCTACCAGACGTCGCAACCCGTTGAAGGCAGGCTCCGGGATCAAGCAATAAAGGACGCGCGAACCCTGGTCGACGCGCTCGGTTACGACATGGACACCGTCGAGTTCGCGGTCAAGGACGGGGTCCTCTACGCCATCGACTTCCTCAACCCTGCCCCGGACTTCGACAACTTCTCGATCCAGGAGGACAACTTCCGCTGGGTCCTCGAGAAGATGTCGGACCTGGTGCTGTCCTACGCGCGTGGCGAGGCGTCGCCGCCATGGCGCAACGAGCACCGATGGTGGAATTACGTCGCTAAACCCCCGGCTCCGAATCCAGTGCAGGCGTGAAGGACCCGGTCGCCGCTTACCACGCGCTCCTCGAAGACGAGCGCCTGGCGGCGGCGAGCGCGGAGCAGCTTGCGGCGGGGCAGCGGGAGAGAAGCTTGATGTTCGGCGAGCGGCCACTCTGCGTGGCGATCCGTCCCCAGCTGATGACGCGCCGGCGCTACGAGCGGGCGGTATCCGCGGCCGAGGGCGTCCATAGCGCGTTGGCCGCGCTCGAAAAAGCAGTGCTCAAAGATGACGAGCTTCGCCTGGAGCTCGGCCTGGAGCCGGAGGAGGAGCGGCTTGCGCTGGCCGAACCGGGGTTCACCTACTCCTCGCCATCGGTGCGCCTCGACAGCTTCTTCGCCGACGAGGTGCGATTCGTGGAGTACAACGCCGAATCGCCCGCGGGCATGGCGTACAGCGACAACCTGGCGGCAATCTTCGCGAGCCTGCCGGTGATGAAGGCGTTCCGCAAGCGTTTCCGGGGCAGGTTTCTGCCCACGCGCCGCCGGCAGCTGAGCGCGATGCTGCATGCCTTCAAGCAGTGGGGCAAGGGGGCGCGGCCCGTGATCGCCATCGTCGATTGGGAAGGCCTTCCGACGGCGCCGGAGTTCGAGATGTTCAAGTCCTTTTTCGCGGGGGCCGGCGTCAAGACCGTGATCTGCGACCCCCGCTCGCTCGAGCTACGCCGGGGCCGGCTGTACGCGCAGGGTTCGCCCGTGAAAGGGGCGACGAGACCAGGGTCTTGCGCTACGCATACCTGGCGGGGGCCGTCTGCGTCGTCAACAGCTTTCGGGCCAAGCTGCTGCACAAGAAGATGAGCCTCGCCCTGCTGTCGGACGAGCGGTACCAAAAGCTGTACACGCCTGCGCAGCGGGCAGCCATCCGCCGCCACATCCCGTGGACTCGGAAGGTGCGCCCTGAGCTGGCGGAGGATATCGCCCGGCGCCGGGAGACGCTCGTGCTGAAGCCAAACGACGAATACGGCGGCAAAGGCGTGGTCCTGGGCTGGACCGTCGACCAGGCGGAGTGGGAGGCGGCCATCGGCGTGGCCACCACGCAGAGCTATGTCGTCCAGGAGGCGGTGGAGATCCCGCGCGTCCCTTTTCCGATCGCGCTCGACGGCCTCCGCTACCTCGACCTGGCGGTCGACCTCGACCCGTACCTCTTCAACGGCCGCGTGGGAGGGTTCATGACGCGCGTCTCGGCCGCCGCCTTGCTCAACGTGACCGCCGGCGCCGGCAGCGTCGTGCCGACTTTCGTGGTAGAAGGACCGGCATGAGCCGGGACGGATTCCTCACGATCGGAGTCGAGGAGGAGTACCAGATCATCGACGCCTCCGGCGAGCTTCACTCGCACATCGACACCCTGCTTGCCGCCGCCGCGCCCCGGCTGGGCGACAAGGTCAAGCGCGAGATGATGCAATCGGTGGTCGAGGTCGGCACGACCATCTGCGAGAACGTGGACGAGGCGCGCCAGCAGCTCGGCGAGATGCGGCAGACGCTGGCCGACCTGCTCCGGCCGGCCGGCCTTCGCATCGCGTGCGCGGGCACCCATCCGTTCTCGCGCTGGAACGAGCAGCAGATCACCGACAACGAGCGCTACAAGATGCTCGAAGAGGAGCTGCAGGACGTCGTCCGCACGCTGGTGATCTTCGGGCTCCACGTGCACGTGGCGATACCCGATCCCGAGCGGAGGATCGAGACCCTGAACGAGGCGCGCTACTTCCTGCCCCACCTCCTCGCGCTGAGCACCTCGAGCCCGTTCTGGATGGGACGCAACACAGGCCTCAAGTCCTACCGGAGCGTGATCTGGTCGAACTTTCCCCGCACCGGCATTCCGCCGGACCTGAGCTCGTTCGATGAGTATCAGAACTACGTCGAGCTGCTGGTCAAGACCGGGTCGATCGACAACGGAAAGAAGATCTGGTGGGATCTGCGCGCCCATCCCGCGTTCCCGACGCTCGAGTTTCGGGTGTGCGACATGCCGACTCGGCTCGAGGAGACGATCTGCCTGGCGGCGCTGATGCAGGCCATCTGCGCCAAGCTCCTCAAGCTGCGCGAGAGAAACCTGGGCTTTCGCAAGTACATGCCCGCGCTGATCGCCGAGAACAAGTGGAGGGCGATCCGCTACGGGCTCGATGGAAGGCTCATCGATTTCGGCAAGCAGGCCGAGGTGCCGATGCGCGACCTCGCGATCGAGCTGGTCGAGTTCGTCGACGACGTGGTCGACGACCTGGGCTCGCGGGAGGCGGTCCAGTACGTGGACACGATCCTGGCCGAGGGCACCAGCGCCGACCGCCAGCTGCGCGTCCTGAAGGAGGGCGGCGACACGCGCGCGGTCGTCGAGATGCTGGCCGCCGAAACCATGGGGACCGCCGTTCGGGATTAGCGGCGCCCTCCGGCGGGTTTACATCTGCATGAAGGACGCGGGCGAGCTGATTCGAGAGGCGGTGACGGCCTGGCCCGGTGTCACGGCCGTAGGCCACCGGTTCGGCGGCACCGAGTATCGGTATGGAAAGAAGGAGATGGGCCACGTCCACGGGGACCGCCTGGCGGACATGCCGCTGCCCCGGCGTATCCATGACGAGGTCATCGCCAGCGGTCGCGCGCAGCCTCATCACATCCTGCCCGAGACCGGGTGGGTCAGCGTCTGGATGAGCGGGCCAGAAGACGCGGCCGACGTGATCGAGCTCTTCCGCCTTCAGTACGACCGCTACGTCAAGACCGCCTCTCAATCAAGTGTTTAATTAGGGCCGCATGAGCCTGGCTTCGGCCCGCGAGGAAACCAGCAGGAGCGAAAAACGGCGCCAGGAGCTGGTTGCCGCTGCTTTCGACCAGATCGCAGAGCATGGCTTCGAGGGGCTGCGCACACGAGACGTGGCGGATGCGGTCGGCGTCAACATCGCCACGCTCCATTACTACTTTCCCACCAAGGAAGCATTGATCGGGGGCGTCCTGGAGCACGCCATGGCACGGTTTCGTTCCACGCTCGCCCCACACGGCTCGCCGTCCACCCAGCTGCTCAATCACCTCAGGTCGGTGCGCAAGCTGATGGCCGACGAGCCCGAGCTTGGCATCGTCATGGGCGAGCTGGCGCTTCGCTCCGCCCGCGACCGCTCGATCGAGAAGATCTTCAACCAGACGCGCGATGCATGGCAGTCGGCGATGAAGGGGCTGCTGCGGCGCGGCGTCCGTGAGGGAAATCTTCGTGAGGAGCTGGACAGCGATGCTGTGGCGACCCTGGTGATCGCGGTCTTGACGTCATTGACCATTCCGCCGCTGCGAGACAGCCCACGTGGGGACCAGGCGCTGCGTCAGCTGGAGCGTTGGCTGGGCATCGGCGGGCGGTAGCTCTCCTGCTGCGGGGGGGAGATGGAATCAAGCAACTGATTGATGGGTTCGGTACTGTATGAGTATCGCAAGTCCGGTCAAGGCTCCCTCGTTCGTCCGGCTCTTCAACCCGATCGCGCGCCGAGTGCTCAAGGTGGGCGCGCTGCTCGGACCGAACGCTCTCATCACCGTCCAGGGCAGGAAGTCGGGAATCCCCCGGACCACTCCGATCGCCCTCGTGGAGCTCGACGGCGGTCGATGGGTGATCGGCACTTTTGGCGAAACCAACTGGGTCCGCAACCTGCGGACCGCGGGTGAAGCAACCCTGACCGTGGGTCGCAATCGCGAGCGGGTCATCGCCCGAGAGCTGAGCCTGGAGGAACGAGCCGAATTCTTCCGCAACGTCATCGGACCTTATGTGCGACGGCTGCGCATCGGAGGGCTGTTGCTGTCGGTGCTCGGCGCGAAAGAGATTCTCAACGACCCCGCGCAGGCCGCCGAGCACCGGCCGGTGTTCGAGCTGCGCGCCGTCTAGGGCGCCGCGATCCGGTACAGCACGTGGCGGCGGAGGGGATGGCCTTTGGGCACGCCGGGATGGTCGAAATCATCGTTCGGATCGCGGGTCATGCCGAGGCGCTCCATGACCGCAATCGAGGGCAGGTTGATCGGAGTCGTGAAGGAGACGATCTCGGTCAGGCCTACCCGGTCGAACCCGTCCGTCAGGCTCGCGCGCGCGGCTTCGGTGGCGTAACCATGGCCCCAGTGCGGCCGGTCGAGGCGCCAGCCGACCTCGACCGCGGGCATGAAGTGGGCTTCGAAGCTGGGCACTGACAGGCCGACGAATCCCACGAACGGCGCCACACCCGGGACCTCGATCGCCCACAGGCCAAAGGCGTGTTCTTCGAAGTGCTTCTCGATCTGGTCGACGAGTTCGTCCGAATCCTCGCGGCTGAGCGTGCCCACAAAGTACTGCATGACGACCGGGTCGGCGTTCAGCCGGGCGAACGGCTCGCGGTCGCTCGGGCGCTACCGCCGCAGAAGCAGGCGTTCAGTCTTTAGTTCCAAAAAGGGTGTCCCCAATTTAGGCGAGTCGGCCGCCGGCCGGCCTGCTTGAGGATGGTTAAGCTCACTGCATGGAAGACGAG
>VBII01000243.1 GCA_005887735.1 Chloroflexota bacterium | reverse complement strand
TGTTCGTGACGTCCAGGATCAGGGGCGTGACGCGCCCATCCAAGTGGGTCAAAGGCTGGCGCGTACCCGCATACACCCGTTTCGCCCCTCTTCTCAAGGCTTCCTCGACCAGCGCCTTTCCGATACCGCGGTTGGCCCCGGTAATCAGAACTGCTTTATCTGCGATTCTCATATAGCCTCCTAGGTATGAATGCCGACTGTCCAGAGGAGCCGATTCGATGGCGACCGCTGAGTTCTGTAGCGTATGCTACATAAATGGACGTTCCAATGCAACCTAAGGTCGGTGCGACCCGCCGCATCACCGCACCAGGCCGATCGCGAGGACGCCCGCGAGCGTTCGACCGGGAGGCTGCGCTCGATCGCGCCTTAGGTCTGTTCTGGACTCAAGGATTCGAGGGAACGTCGATCTCGGATCTGACAGAGGCCTTGGACATCAATCCGCCGAGCCTGTACGCCGCCTTCGGATCCAAAGAGGAACTCTTCCGTGAGGCACTCGGCCTATACATGCGTAGTTACGGTTTCCCGATCGCCTTCCAGCGCGCCATCGCGGAAGAGAAGACCGCCCTGGACGCGGTGGTGCGCATACTGCGCGAAGCGGCCCATCTGTTCCCGGTCGGCGCCACGATTGGGGGTTGCTTCATCTCTTCCGGCGAGCTTGCCTGCGGACCCGAACATCGGTCGATCGCCGATGGCGTGTCCGATGCTCGGGAGTTGATGGTGACTCTGCTGACGCAGCGGATCACAGCGGGGAAGACGAGAGGTGAAATTCCTCGAGAGGCTGATCCGGCCACTCTGGCCCGATATGTCGCGACCGTCATTCAGGGCATGTCGGTACAGGCGCGGGACGGCGCCAACGAGGCTACCCTGTTGGCGATCGCCGACGTCGCACTGGCTGCCTGGCCATCGCGTCCGCCAAGCCGGCAGCTCCCACGTACGAAGAGACCGTCTGCGCGAACGAGTCGAGTGCGTGGAGAATAGCTAGGCCCCGTCCGGAGCTACGTGATTCGGTGTGGCCACCGCCGAGCCCCTGGAGCCGTGTGGTGCCGAGAATGCGTGACCCGGCTGTGACCCGGCGCCGGCTCCGACGTTCCATCAGGGCCGAACCACGGTAGCGAGGCTCGATGTTCCCTTGACCGCGTCGACTTCGCGTATCCATAGGATCAGAACTCTCCCCAGACGCCGGCTTTGCGTAACCCACGAACATCGCGATCGCGATCAGAAAACTGGACGACTCCGATCACACCCTGCAGGGCCTCGTACCAGGTGGGGCCGCTGGCCGGGATCATCCCGGCGAGCTGCAGGGCGGAGGCTGGAAGGCGCAACATGCCAGATACTCGACGCCCTGGAGATGGCGATCTGGGCTCAGACGCCCTCGCTCTGCCGGACCAGTGGACGCGGCGCGGACCGGTTAGTTTGTCGCATCCGAAGAACCGAGACCCGCTATTTGGCAGGCTCATCAGCCCGCGTCGACGGGTGGCGAGTCCAACCGCCACGACCTAAACGAGCTTCGGGTGTTGCGCCCGAGTCATTCGCTCAGCGCCTCGACGTCGAACGCGCCGTGAAACAGTAGGACGAATAGGCAAGGTCCGTCTCCGGTGCCCTGATGCTGCATCGGCTCGCCAGCCGGGAAGTGGACGTATGCGCCAGGCCCGATAAGCTGGCCATTGGCATCGAGCCGCCCCTCAAGCACAACGATCGTATGGGCGGCGGTGTGCCGATGAAGGCGGCCTCTCACGCCGGCCGGATAGCGGACGAGATAGTGCTCTTCGCCGGAAGCTGGGTCTTGGTAGAGAAGCCGCAATGCGATCGGCTGGTCGTAAATCGCCGCAGCCGCCGCTCCCGGTTCCTGCAACTCGAGTGATCCCAGGTGGTCAACGATCGTCGCATCGAATCTCACCCGCCCATTCTCGGGCCTGGGTCTGTCCGGCTGAGAATTGGGGACCGCAACGGTCCCGAACCGGCGCGTTGACGTGTCCTTCAGTAAACGGGGCTCAGCGGGTTTCTGAACTCAAAGCTGAGCTGCTTCCCGAGCTGCTCGGCGTAGACACTCCACCCATAGGGTCCCAGTTCAGCACGGACCTCTGCCAGAAGTTCATGGAGGCTTTCGCTTAGATCTTCATCCGCCAGCCGGACTCCTTTAACAGTTTTGGGTGCGCTCATGTTTCGGTTGCGTCGACAAGTTTGCCTCAGTCAAGTCAGCGCCGATCGCCGAGCCAGGTTCGGAGCGTACGCTCAAGGTGTCGAGTGCCGACTTTTCCCGCCGCTGAAAGCGAGCTCAAGGCACAGAGGCAGCGGGCTGCGACGCGTTGGGGCGGGCGACCCCCTTCGCCCGTGTAGGCTGCCTGTCGTGCGAAAGGCTATTCGCGAATTCCTCGAGAGCAAGTTGCGAGCACTCAAGCAGGCGCACTCGGAAGGTGCGATTGGTCGCGATCTGCCTGGGCGAATCATCTTTTGGCCACCACCGAAGAACGTCGTTGAAGCCAGGCTGCACGGAATCCTCGAAGGCCTGCGTGTGGTGGGGAAGATCAACGAACACGAGACATCTGACTGGCACAGCCGCTTCCGTTCAGTGCTGGCCGTTCCAGGCGATCCGGGAACGGTGGTCTACTACACAGGCGACTCAATCCCAGCGGACGTCCGCGCACGCAACGAGCCGTGGCCAGCAGACTCGGTGATCCTTGCGATCGAGCCGGCCATTCCAGCCCGCGACTACGACACAGGGCTGCTCGCGCTTACCCGTGTCGAGCTGTACCCACTGGGAGTTAGCCTGTATTGGAGGTTGGACCTCTCGGATAGCGCCCCAGGCCGCGATCGACAAAGCACGCAAGGGGCTTATGAAGTCTCCGCCGGACTTATTGGAGTTCCATCTGACGCGAACCAATTTGCCGTCGGTACATGCAATGTCAATGTCCGATGCCGGGACTGGCGCATTTTCGCTGCTCGACTTGGATTCAAAAATTTCCCACGAGAACGAGATACGGGCGGTCACGCGACTGACTCCACGACCCGACCTTCCGGCTCAGCTTACCGTCGCTTGGGCAGGACGAAGCTTCAGTTTCTCGCTCGACAAGCCAAGTGCCTAACGTGAGCCGGTCCTTTTTTTCACCGCCTTCAGCGCCCAAGCGTGTGCCTGGAGATGCGGACCAGCTGCCGGCGTGGCCGAGCCCACTTACGCCGCTCCAAGGGCAGTCCGCCGCAAACTAAACCTGCCCCATGTACGTCTGTCAACCGCAGGTCCCTCTTCTAGTAGTCGGTCTGATCGCTTCGCTCGTTGGCATCGTGCTACTGGCGAACTTTGGCGGCGTGTCAGAGCGGGCTGCGGGGCTCTTCGGTCGATACGGCTTGCCTGGAAGGTTTGCCGATCGCCCGGATGCGTGGCGAGTCCTGGGTGTAATTACTTTGGGCTGGTCGAATGCCGCTCTCGATCTGGGCGGCCGTTCAGTGTTGACGGGAGCCAGGGACCAGGCGGTTAGGCAGTGCCAGAGTTCCTACTTCGTATCCGCAAGGGTGATGCGTGGTTTCGTTATTCGGACGAGCCCTTCGAGTGATAAACGTGTCCGGGCTAGGCGGTGTGGCGGGACTAGAGTTGTCTGGTGACCCTGTTCAGAGCGATCATCATGACTCAGGACGAAGAGCACGGACAACTCGGGCTACTCGATTCCTTCCATGCGGTGTGGACGGACGCGCACAACACCTCGGAAGAACTTGACGCTCTTGGTCGGCTGAAGGCAGGGGAAAACAGGATCGCGAACGCGCACGGAGTCGATCCAAGCAAGTTGTCAATCGCCTACACGTGGGACAAGGCAGGCAACTGGCACGCGAATGCGAGCTCTCCACTCACACGTGACGAGGAGGACCGCGTTCGCGGGTTAGGCTGAGAGTCCGTTCATGCCACCGTCGACGATGCGGTGCTGTGGGATCCGCGACAACCAGCGCTTCGAAGCCCCATTGGGGACGATGCACGACTTATGGTCCGCCACCACCCTGCCCCGATGCTGGCGAGATCACTGGAGGCCTTTCTTGGCGTCGTGGGCGGGGACACAGGAGCCTGCGCAGACAGTCCCTTTTACATTCTGTCCGCCCAAGTTCGTGGAGTCGGTCGCGCCGGGCCTGTTTCGGGACAGGGTGGTGGGCCGAGAACGGCGCGTAAGCCGGGTTCTATATTCGGCCTACTCATTCGCGCTCCGTGTCGCAACGCTGGAAGACCGCCTCTGGAAATTGTGATACGGCTGTGATACGGCGTCCTGCTCGGACAAGGGGTGAGGCCGGAATCGTATTCCAGAGTTGGTCGGGGGCCCGGGATTTGAACCCGGGGCCTCACGGTCCCGAAACCTGCGTACGTCGTGTCCTCCCGTGTCCCGCCGGTTCCTCCAATGTCCTCCTGTACTCAAATTCGACGACCGTCGTGTCCTTCCGTGTCCTTCTGGTTCCGCGAATGCGTGACATTTCTGTGACACGGCACGCGTGCCTTTCTCTCTCGCGTATGCCGCTGAGATTGACCGTTCTCTGGGTAGACTCGACTGCGAGCACTCATGGACGTTGGCAAGTTTCCGGCTCCGTTGACCAAGGCCTTTATGGGGTTTGCCGGCCTCATGGCTGTCGCTGCCATTGGCGTGCATCTGGCCAGCTATGGCCCCGATGAGATTGGCCCCGACCTAATGAACATCGCCTTGGCTTTGTTCCCCGTCGTCTTTCTCGTCTTCGGGCCAGCTGTAGTTGTAGTCAGCTTCGCGCGAATACCTTTCGAGCGCTTGTTTGCTGGCCTGCGAGTCTACGTCTACATCGTGGGCGCAGCCGTCCTCCTTTATGTCTTTGTTGATTTCTTCTGGATGATGCAGTTGTTGCCGGGCCAACCTGAACAGGATGGCTCTAACTACTTCTTCAACGACCATGGGAGCCTGATCCCCATCAGTCTCGACGCTTACAGAATGGGCATGCAGCACTCCGCCCGCTTGTTCAGCGGTCACGAGCTGATCTTCTTCGGACTCGGAGCTCTTGTCGCTTACCAAATTGATCGAATCCGGAGCGGACGCCTGGCAGTTAACGTTGCGCCTCGTGACGAGGCCATCGAGCGCTCGCCCATGCCTTATCCACTTGCGAGGGTTGTTGGGCTCCGGACATCCCTCTCGCCAGAGGTTTGTGCGACGAAATTGCTGACCCCACCGCGCCGGCCGACGTGGTCTTTGTTTGCTGCGTCGCAAGGCCTGCGAGGTCAGGCGACCGCAACCGAGTTTCGCGTAGAGATGGTGAGTCCTCAGTCGCAGATGATCTATGCGGTCGGCCTATTCGGAAGGTTCGGAGGCGCAACCGCCGTTCGACTCCTCATCACATTCAAGCGATGGCCACTCATCGTCCTGGGCGCATCCGCTTTGCTCGTACCGCTGGTGTGGGCCTTCATGGCCATCGCCGGATTCCCCTTGCCCTGGATCATGGTTGCATTCGTCGTTGTCTTCGGCGTCGGAGGGAACCTTTTCTTCGGCTTAGATCAGCGGCGTCGTCTGCTGGCTCAGATCAAACGAACTCTAGAGGCGACAGAGATACCGCCGAGCGATCCTGAATTTGCCCTATTAACCTGGAATACGCCGTAAGGCCAACTCGAGCCCTGATCCCGAAAGCCTCACGGTCCAGACCCGTGCGTCGACGGTGACCCTGTTATCTGAGCTTCGCGAGTAACGAGGCCGCGAATCGGTCCACGGTTTCCCGCTGGAACGCCGATCTCGGTGGACCGGGCGCGAACTTGAGTGCCTCCCAGAACGGGTTGGGATCTTCGCCAGTCACCTCGCGGTAGATGACGCTGAATCGCTCCGCGACCTCGAAACCGAAGTCGAGGAGGTTGTATCGGAAATGATTGTGATCGAGCTCAACCGGTCCCATCGAGGCGCTGTCCCAGTCCAACACGCTAGTCGGCCGACCCCGCGACCAGAGCACGTTGTAGTGCTGGAAGTCGCGGTGCACGAATCGTGGCCGAAAGGACGGCCACGGCCCCCGCACGATGTCGATCAGCTGCCGCCAGACATCAGGCCGCGACGACCACGCTGGCACGTCGAGTTTGCGCAGGTCGTCCCAGATCTTCCATTCCTGGACGTGGAATGGCCTCGGGTCGATGGCGTGGATGGGCGGCAGCAACTCTGCCATCCGGCGAAGCCACAGATCGAGGTTCCCTGGCTTGAGTTCGAGCTGGCCCGGCATCCTGGTCATTAGCACCGCCGGAACGTCACACTCGTCGCCGCTGGGGTCGACGGCGACCAACCGTGGTGCCGCGATCCCGGCGCGCTCGAGCAACTGGAGGTTGCGAGCCTCCCGCTCGGCCACGTCCGGCTCCTCCTGGAGAAAGCTGAACAAGAGATGCCGTCGTAGCACGAGGCGCAAGGCCGTCCCACCTGCCACTCGCACATCGACCGCGTGCACAGCCGACGCAGTGCCGCCACTCAAACGGCGAACGCGGATGACCTCGGCGCCGTTTCCAACCGCCTTCTCGACCCAGCGCTTCGCCATTGGTGTCGGTGGGAGGAAGC
>VBII01000242.1 GCA_005887735.1 Chloroflexota bacterium | reverse complement strand
GATTTGCGAAAGGAGGTGGCGACGACGCGGCGCCGACCAATGCGTCATCCGGCCAGCAGATCGCCGCCTACGTCTATCACCACGGCATGCCAAACCTCAATGCCCTCGTCCACATCGAGCTCTGGGCATTCTTGTCGATCATGGTCTTCACCCTCGTCCTCTACTCGCGCCTTCGTCCCGCTGAGCCCAGGTTCGCCGTGGCGGCCCAGGTCGCCGTCGCCGCTTGCGTCGTATCGGTTGCCATCAAGCTCGCGAGCTTCCCGGCCACCTATGCCCTCTACTCGAGCCCGGTCCAGCTCGATCCCGGCCTCGCCCGCACACTGTGGGTGTTTGGTGAATTCGCGTTCACTGTCTCGATGCTCGTTCAAGCGTTGTCGATCGGCGCTGTCGCTGCCTCGGGACTCCTATACGGTGGGATCCCCCGCTGGCTGGCGGGAACTGCGGGTGTGATCGCCGTGGCGATGGTCCCGGCCTTCATCCTCGGGGGCAGCGTGGTTCCTCTGGCTGGCGGTGGCGAGCGTGACCCTCTACGTGCAGGGCCCGCGCGTTGCGACCGAGATGCATCCGTCTGCCAGAGTCTCAGCGGTCGGCGCGGCGTGAGATCGGCGCTGGAAGCGCGCTGCCCAATGTGGGCGGCGCGCAGCCTTAGCGGCTACAGCTCTTCAGACCTGGCTCGGCTTGAACGTCTCATCAAGTCGGCAGGGCGATGGCGTCAGGATGGCCTTGCTGTCGGCAAGCCCAAAGAGGTGGCTGCGGCCAGCAATCGATCGTCGTAGGAAACCACCGCCGCCAGGTCGTCGCCCAGGCTTGTGGCGGCCGCCAGGTGGATCGAGTCCAACGCACGGAGCTCAGTCGGGTCGAGATCCGCGGCTCGGTCGAGAAGAACGTCGTCGAGCCGGATGAGATGGATTCCGGCCAAGAGCTTGCGGGCTTCTGGGATCAAGCGCGGAACACCTGCTCGACGCACGACTCGCACCAGCTCCACCCTCAGGAGCGCTGCAGACGCGCGCTCAGGCCGCCGCCGGAGCCACCTTCGCAAGGCGGGCGACTCCCTCTCGGTCATCAGGAGCTTCACGGCAGCCGAGGTATCGAGGTAAGCAACCTCAGCGCTCATCTGCCCTCATGTCAGCAAGGATCTTTGACAGAGGTGGCTTCCCAGTGATCCGCGAAATCGGCTTGACGTCGAGCAGATCTCCCACCGCGCCGCTTGCTCGGCCCTCGGCTTGTAACTGTTGAAGCCTGCTCGCCTCGTGCATCGGCACGATCCTCGCGACGGCTCGGCCCCGATCGGTCACCTCAACGGTCTCGCCCGCCGCGACGCGACGCAACACGGCAGTTGCATTCTGCCGGAGCTCCCTGATCCCTACCCGGTTCATGTAGCACATGGTAGCACATCGCGGCGCCAATGTACTTCACGGCAGGCGTGGCCGACTCGAAGGGATTCAACTCAGCAGCGTGGGGCGGCTACCTTTGGCTCAGAGATCCGGCGCCTTGATCCACGCCAGATGCTGCAGGCGCGACCGAAGGGTTTCGTCGGCCGTGATCAGGTCGATGCCGGCGGCCTCGGCCACCGCGACATAAACCATGTCGTAGATCGGGTGGTTGTCAAATCGCCGTGACAGCTCCCAGGCGCGGTCGACATGGCGCGCGTCGTCAGTGAGCTTCAGAGGTAGGCCGACCAGGAACCCACATGCCTTGTCGGCGGCAGACCCAGACCATCTGCCCTTGCGGATGCCGGTCAGCAGTGCGTTTGCGCATTCTTGGATGAGCAACCCAGGGCCAACCAGCTCCGCCCCCTCGGCCGACAGTCGCCGCAGGGTTCGGACGGCACGAGACGAAACACTGACGTCAGGCGCGACCCAGTCGATGACGACGCTGGCATCCAGCACCGGCATTCGAACTACAGCTCTTCAGACCTGGCCCGGCGATCGGCGAGGACAAGATCGGCAGCCGATTGGGCGGTGGCACCGGATTTCAGAGCCGATTGCTCGACAGACTCGAGCCATTCCGCCAGGGTCAGGCTTTTCCCGCTCGACTTGATGAGACGCTCGAGGTCCGAACGATCGATC
>VBII01000040.1 GCA_005887735.1 Chloroflexota bacterium | reverse complement strand
TGCTTCGGCGGGATGGTGTTCGTCCTCATCGTCTTGCAGCTGTTGACCGGGATTCTTCTCGCGATCTACTACGTGCCCGACGCAAGGGGAAATCCGGCGCCCGCGTATACGAGCGTGCTGTTCATCCAGAACAACGTGTACCTGGGCTGGCTGATTCGCGGCGTCCACTTCTGGGGCGCCAACATCCTGATCCTCATGGTGTTGCTCCACATGGCC
>VBII01000039.1 GCA_005887735.1 Chloroflexota bacterium | reverse complement strand
TGTGAGCGACAAAGACGTCCGCAGGGAGGGCCCGGGCGCGGCGGTCGCCCCGCCGAAAGAGGTCGAGATCGTCGAGCTCGATGGTCACGGCGGCCATACCCTCGAACCCGAGTGGAAGCGCCTGCCGATCGGCCCCGATCACATCCTCTACCCGCTGCTCGTCGGGATTGCCCTCTTCCCCATCCTGATGGGCGATTCCGGCCACCACCTGGCCGACGACATGCCGGACGACGAGACCCACCCGTTCTTCCCCGACCATTTCTGGCCCTACCCCGTGATCATCATCGTGATGATGATCACGCTGGGACTACTCGCTGCCTTCGTGCAGAAAAACCTTCAGCTCGAGGCGCCGGCCGACCCGCGTGCGGTCACCATCCCGCGACCGGACTGGTACTTTCTTTTCCTCTTCCAGTTCATCAAGCTCGGCCCCGAGCTGTTGATGGCCGTCGTCATCCCGACGGGCATCATCATCGTCTTCCTGCTGTGGCCGTTCATCGATGCCATCGCCGGCCCGCGGACGGCGAAGCGCTTGGGTTGGAAGCGGTGGCCTGTGCCGGGCCGGAACATCTATAGCGGCGCCGGCTTTGTGATCTTCCTCGCGATCATTGCGCTGCTCGAGCTTTGGGCACTCGCCGGACCGAACTTCTGCCTGCCCTGGTTCACCGGGCAGGTCTGCGGAGCCTGATCTTGTCCTCCCCATTCATGGGGAGGCGGCGCGCAGCGCCGGAGGGGCTGGTCGAAACTACTAACTCCTCGAGTCGTAGAGCTGCTTGGTCAGCTCGATCTGGGCCAGGTGCTCACGCGCATGGCCGTAATTGGCCAGCAGCCACTCGAGACCGGGACGTGGGGGCCGGTCACCTCGCGGACGGAGTTCGGTGAGGTCGGCCACGGTCAGCGCGCCGAGGTGTTCGTCCAGCTCCTGATCCGCCCGGTCGAGCAGCGCGAGGAGATCCGCCGGGTCCGCCTCGACTTTGAATTCGGAGTCCCGATCCCGCTCGGTCGCGATCATCCGCAGGGACCGGATCATCTCTCGCTCGGAGCCGAGGGTGTGGACTATCAGGACGGCGATCGAGTTGGCTTTCGGGAGCGGGCTCCAGTTGAGCGTGCCGTGGTCAAGGCCTCGCACCTGCTCGCGAAGCTTTTCGTGGACGCTGTGGTAGAGCGTGCCCACGGTTCCGGCGACCGTCCTCGCGCCGTCTTCGTCCATCGCGGTCAAACCTTCTCCGTCACCCGGTATTCGAGGTACCGCCCAAACAGTAATCGTGTATGGGCCTCGAAAGCGGGCAGAACACTGAGCACCAATCCCACGATCGGGTACAGAAAGTACTGGAGGTAGATCGCGCCCCTCTTCCACCGCGGCCAGGCAGCCGGCTTGGGCGGCAGGATCCGGATCTCAAAGTACAGAAAGAAGATGACCGTGGAGAGCGTGATCCCAAGCAGCACTCCCGAAACGTTCCACAACGCCTGGCCCATGTCGGTGAGCGAGAAGTCGACGCTCACCCAGATCGGCACAGAGGCTCCGAACATCAGGAGGACCGGCAGGAAGATCCAGTTGAGGTGATTGAGAAACAGGTTCATGAATCGCCGGAAGCGCAGCCAGAGCGGAATCTCCGGGTGCTTGAAGAACCGAGCCAGCACGTAGGGCACGTCGGTGATCCCCCACGCCCACCGTTTGATCTGGTTGTACTGGCTCATGTGGGTGGAGGCGTAGTCGCGTGAGTTCGGCGAGTCGCCGTAGATGGGCAGCCACACCGACTTGACCGAGAAGCGCTTGCCAAAGGTAAAAAACGCTTTCCAGTAGAACCGGGAGTCCTCCGGGATCACGTCCTTGTCCCAGTAACCGACCTTCTGGACGAAGTCGAGGCTGCACGTGTAGCTCGAGAACGCGACCAGCCGGTGGGGCTGAGAGTGCAGGAACATCTGCCACTGCGACGTGCTCGCGGACATGATGCGCACGGCCATCGGCACCTGCCAGATGTTGTTATGGAACAGCGGCACCGGCTGCCAGATCACGTAGTCGCGCAAGGGTTCGCGCGCGTGATGCCAGCTGATCCAGCCGAAGTACTGGGGGTGCACGCGATAGTCGGAGTCGAGGTCGGTGATGAGTACCTTGCTGAGGTCAAAGCCCTCCTCCGTGAGGACTCGCACCATCCAGCGGCCGCCCCAGTTCATGGCCGCCGACTTGCCGATGACGATGCCCGGCTCGAGCGGGTCTTTGATGTGATAGAAGCCGCGCAGCCGGTGACCGAACTTCTCCTTCAGGCGGGCCACGTTCTCCCACCCCGGCTTGTCCGTCTCGCGGGTGATGATGCCGACCAGCTTTAGCTCGTCGGGGTAGTTGGCATCCACGATCGCCTGCACCGTGCGCTCGAGGACGTGGTATGGCTCGGTGTAGGTCGGCACCACGCAGAGGTGCAGGAACTGAAGGGGGTCCAGTCTCTCGGCCGCCTGGTCCTGGCGGCACAGCTCGAGCCAGTCTCGTTTCATGTCCCGCCTCATCCGGAAGAGGCTGCTGTAGACGCCGATCACGACCGTGACGGCGCGCACCACCCAGTAGGCGTCGAAGATGAGGACCGCCCAGGCGACGACGATCGCCCCGGGCAGCTTGAACACGATCGGAATCCACGCGGGCGCACTGAGCAGGATCCACGTCACCGCCCCAGGGGAGGCTTCGAAGAAGCGCGCGCCGAACCGGCGCAGGGCCTGCTCCCAGGCCGGCGCCGCCGGCTGCGCCTCGAGCACTGCCATGGCCCGATTATCCCCGGGAATAGGAAACCCACCGTCGCCCTTGTAATGGTCATGAACAACCTTCAGCACTTCGACGGCCCGACTTTCGAGGCCGACGTGCTCAACGCAGCAGTGCCTGTGGTCGTGGACTTCACCGCCGAGTGGTGTCCGCCCTGCCACATGCTGTCCCCGGTCGTGGAGCGCCTGGCGGAAGAGTTCGCGGGCAAGGTCAAGATCGGCAAGCTCGACGTCGACGCCAACCAGGAGATCGCGATCCGCTACGGGGTGATGGGCATCCCGACGCTGGGTCTCTTCTTGGCCGGCAAGCTCGTCGACCGCATGGTGGGTTACCCCGGCGGCCCCGCCCCCATCCGCGAGTGGATCGAAAAGGCAACGAACAAGACCATCGTCAGAAATTAGATCGCGGGGTTAGGCGGCTGGGTGAAATGCCCAGCCGCCTTTTTTTTGTCGGCCTGACGTCCTGCTCTTAGTGTCCCCACATAGCTCGTTCGCCGTGTTGGACCGTCTCAGGCCCATGTTCGCCCGTGCGAATGCGGACCGCGTCTTCGACTCCCAGCACGAAGATCTTTCCGTCGCCGACCTCGCCGTTTCCGGTCCGGCCGGCCACCGCGAGCTTGTCCACCACCGTGCCGACGATCTCCGACTTCATCACCGCCTCGACCTTGATTCGCGGCCGCAGCGAGATGTGCACGGCCGCGCCGCGGTATTTCTCGGTGTATCCGCGCTGAGCGCCACAACCTTTGACCTCAGTCACCGTCACTCCAGAGACGCCGCACTCGTCCAGCACGTCCTGAACCTCCTGCAGCCGCTCGTGGCGGATGATCGCGACGACCATCTTCATGGCAAATCCGCTTCCGTTTGCGCTCATGCCGGTAATACCTCCTTGTGCGAGGCCGGCACCGGTTCGTGGTTCGGGTGCGGGTTGACGGTCGGCGTGTCCGGCTGCCGGTAAACGCCACCCGGGACTGGCATGAACGACTCGGGGTAACCCCACATGCCGTGCTCGCTGATGTCCAGGCCCTCCATCTCTTCGCGCGCCGAAACACGCAGGCCGACCGTCTTCTTGATGATCCAGAAGAGACCGTAGCTCAACGTGAAGACGGTGACAAACGCGACCCCGACCGCGATCGCCTGCGCGCCCAGCTGGTGGAAGCTGCCCGTGTAGAACAGCCCGCCCTGGCCCACGCCGTTGAACTTCGCGAGCGCCGGGGTTGTGAACAGGCCGCAGCTCAGCGTGCCCCAGATGCCGGCGAGCCCGTGCGCCGGCAGCGCGCCGACCGGGTCGTCCAGGTACTTGTCGATGACGAGCACGCCGCCCACGACGATCACGCCCGCGACGGCGCCGATCACGATCGCGGCCCACGGCTCGACGTAGCCCGATGGCGCCGTGATGGCGACGAGCGCGGCGATCGCGCCGTTGCCGATCATGCCGACATCCATCGTCTTGGTGATGAAGTAGATGGTGGCGAGAGCTGCCACAGCGCCTGCCGCCGCGGCCAGGTTGGTGACCACGATGATGTCAGCGAAATGGAGGTTGGTGGCATTCAGGGTTGACCCTGGGTTGAAGCCGAACCATCCGAACCACAGGATCAGCACGCCAAGCTGCGCAAGCGGCATGTTGTGGCCGGGGATCGCGTTCGACCGGCCCCGCTCGTACTTGCCGATGCGGGCGCCGAGCAGCAGAAGGCCCGCCAGGCCGGCGGTCGCTCCTGTCAGGTGCACCACCGTGGAGCCGGCGAAGTCCTGCGAGCCGAGCGTGGCCATCAAAAAGCCGCCGCCGAACAGCTGGTGGCTGATAAGCGGATAGATGAAGGCGGCAAAGGGAACGCCGAAAAGGATGTAGACGATGAACTTGGTCCGCTCGATCATGGTGCCCCAGACGATCGCAAGCGAGACCGCGCAGAAGACGAACTCAAAGAACCACTTGGCCGCGGCCGGCGTTGTGCTGGCGGCGATCGCCGGCAGGTTCAGCTGCGATCCAGGGCTGAAGGTCGGGAAGAAGCCGCTCCCGCCGATGAAAGCGAAGACCCCGCCCGCGCCAAAGGCGAACCCAAATCCGACTGCCCAGTAAGCGATCGAGCTGACGCTCAGGTTGGTCACGACCTTGGCGACCACCGTGCCGACGTTCTTCATTCGGCTGAATCCGACTTCGAGCATCGCGAACCCCGCCTGCATGAACATCACCAGACAGGCGGCCACGATCACCCACACCGTGTCGGCCGCGACGCCGGCGGCCTGCGTCGCCGTGGGATCGTCGGCAAGGACTGCGAGCGGAATGAGCGCGGCGAGCATGGCGACGCCGGCCGAGACGGCAAGCACGCCTCGGCGGCGGATCAGCGCTTTCCAGAAATCCATGGGTACCGGCAACGACGTCACCTCCGTGTCTTCTCCCTGGCGCCAGTGGGGCGCGCTG
>VBII01000241.1 GCA_005887735.1 Chloroflexota bacterium | reverse complement strand
ACCCGGGCGAGGTAGGACGCCCACAGGGGCAGCAGCACCGCGGCAAACAGGATCGTCTGGACGCGCCTGGATGCGACGCGGGCCATGTAATAGGCAAAGGGAAACGCGATGGCGGCGTCCGTCACGGTCACGAGGGCGGCCATGAAGACGGTCCGGCCGATGATGCGGAGATAGGTCGGCTCGTTGAGGATCTGCCGGAAGTTGTCGAGGTTCCAGGCCTGGATCATCTTGGTCGTGAAGGGGTCGATCGCCCAGAAGGCAGTGATGAGAAGGAGCACGAGGGATGCGATGTAGATGACGACGAACCACGCCAGTGGGGGCGTGAGGAGGACCGTCGTGCGGAGCCACGGCATCCGCCAGAACAGCGAACGAATGGCGACGGCCCCGCCGCCCTTGCGACGAGGCCGTCTGGCTACCTCAACGGTCAACTGGGATCAGCCCTTGATGGTCGTCCAGGCTGACAGCCACTGCGCATAAGCGACGCAGTTCTTGGTGCCGTCGTCACAGGTCGGGAGTGGCGTCTTCCAGAACTTGATGGTGTCGAAATACGAGCCGGGCGCGTTGGCGTGGAACGCCGCGCAAGAACCGGGGCTCAATGACTCCATGACGGCGCATGCCTTGGTGTTCACGGGCGTCTCGCCGTAGCCGATTGCCTGCTCCGCCTGCACGGTCGGGGTGCTGACCCACTTCGCCCACATGTAGGCGCAGTTGGGATGCGGAGCATTCGTGGCAAGCATCCAGGTGTCGGCCCACCCGGTCGCTCCCTCCGTCGGGATGGTTTCGTTGACCGGCGCGCCGGCCGTCTTGAGGTCCGTGGTCATGATCGGCCAGGCGGCGCCTACGACCACGTCGCCGCTCTTGAAGGCGGTCTCCTCGTCACCCACAGACCCCCAGTAGGTCTTGATCAAAGGCCTTTGCTGCTTCAACAGGGCGACCGTGGCGTCGAACTGCGACTGCGTCAGCTCGTAGGGGTCTGTGATCTTCAAGCTCGGTTTGGTCTTGCTGAGGTAGAGCGCCGCATCGGCGATCTGGATCGCGTTGTCTGGGATCGTGATGAGACCGCTGTACTGCGAGTCATAGAGCACGCCCCAGCTGGTGGGCGGGTTGACGAACTTCTTCGTGCTGTAGAGCAGGGTGTTCGGGCCCCACTGCAGCGAGACGCCGTAGTGGATGCCGTTGATGGTGTTGAAGCCGGGGCTCTTGAAAGGGGTCTGGAAGTTCTGCCAGTCGGGTATCAGGTCCATGTTCATCGGCTTGACGTTGCCGCTGTAGATCAGCCGCAGGTCTGCGTCACCGGATGCTGAGACCATGTCCCATTGGCCCCCTCCGCCCTTCGCCATGAGGGTCACCATCTCGTCCGATGAGCCGGCGTCCTTGTAGGTGATCTTGCATCCGGTCGTCTGCTCGAACGGCTTCTGCCAGAGGGATTGCACATAGCCACCCCAGTCGATCAGGGTCAGGGCGCCTTCGCCCGCGCCGATCTGCGTCAGCGGCTTCATGTTCGCGGTCGGCGGCTGCTCCTGCGTGCTGCCCGCATTGTTGTTGGTGGATCCGCATGCGGTCACCGCCAGGGCGGCCAGCGCTGCGATTGCTCCGAACTTCATCGACTTCCTACCTCCCCTTGTCGAGGACGAATGTGTGGTCTGCTGTCCAGGCGAGCCTCACGGGCCGGCCTTCGAACCGCTCGGCATCTCCCAGGGCGTCCATATTCTGACGTACCGCGACGAGGTGCTCCCCCCGCTCGAGGTGCACCACGTAACGGGTGCTCATGCCGACGTAGATCACCTCCGCGACCTCGCCCGGCTCGACGATCATGCCGGCGGGCGCCGGCTCGCCCTCGGCGAGCATGCGGATCTTCTCCGGGCGCACGACGAAGCGCACCCCGTCCCGGACCAGCACGTTCGAGATGCCTATGAACCCTGCGACGAACTCCGTCGCGGGTCGCTCATAGACCTCGACCGGCGGGCCGACCTGCTCGATCTGCCCGTTGGACATGACCGCCATGCGGTCGCTCATGGTCAGCGCCTCTTCCTGGTCGTGGGTCACGTAGACGAACGTGATGCCTACCTCCTTCTGGATCTGCTTGAGCTCGATCTGCATCTCCTGGCGAAGCTTCAGATCGAGGGCGCCGAGCGGTTCATCGAGGAGCAGCACCTCCGGTTCGTTGACCACCGCCCTGGCCAGGGCAACCCGCTGGCGCTGGCCGCCCGAGAGCTGGTTCGGGCGCCGCCCGCCGAGGCCGGTGAGCCGCACCATGTCGAGCGCTCTCTGAACCCGTTTTTCGCGCTGTTGCCGCGAAACGCGCTTGACGCGCAGGCCGTAC
This sequence comes from Chloroflexota bacterium, assembly GCA_005887735.1. GTDB lineage: Bacteria > Chloroflexota > Dormibacteria > Dormibacterales > Dormibacteraceae > 40CM-4-65-16. The sequence continues at coordinate 1,259 of VBII01000241.1, read as the reverse complement.
GCGATGTTCTCCGCCACTGACATATGGGGGAAGAGCGCGTAGTCCTGGAAGACCGTGTTGGTGTCACGGAGGTAGGGCGGAACTGAGGTGACGTCGCGGCCGCCGAGCTCGATCCGGCCGGCGTCGGGGCGCTCGAATCCGGCGATGAGGCGGAGGAGGGTCGTTTTGCCCGAGCCTGAGGGACCCAGCAGGGTGAAGAACTCGCCTTCGTCGACGACCAGGTCGACGCCCGCCACTGCGACGACAGGACCGTAGTTCTTGCGAACGCCCAGCACCTTCAGTGCGGCTTTCTTTGCTGGGTCGCCCTCCGTCATTCAGTCAAGCGAGGCCATGACGTGCTTGATCTGCGTGTACTCCTCGAGGGAGTAGATCGACATGTCCTTGCCATAGCCGCTCTGCTTGTAGCCGCCGTGCGGCATCTCGTTGACCAGCGGGATGTGCGTGTTAATCCATACGGTCCCGAACTGCAGCTTGCGCGCCATGCGCAGAGCGCGCCCGACATCCCGCGTCCACACCGAGGCGGCCAGGCCGTAATCGACGCCGTTCGCCCACTTCAGCGCCTGCTCTTCGTCGCTGAAGCGCTGCACCGTCACGACGGGGCCGAAGACCTCTTTGGTCACGATCTCGGCATCCGGCCCTGACGGCACGACGACGGTCGGCTGGTACCACGACCCCGCCTTCTTGATCCGCGCACCGCCCGTCAGCACCTCAGCGCCGGCCTTCTTCGCCCGGTCGACAAATCCGGATACACGCGTCAGCTGCTCCTCGGAAACGAGCGGGCCCATCTCCGTGTCATCCGACATAGGGTCGCCGACCTTGAGACCGCCGACCGCCGGCACCAGGTCGCCCAGCAGCTTCTCGTGGATCTGCGGGCCGGCGATGACGCGGGTCGCGGCGGTGCAGTCCTGGCCCGCGTTGAAATAGCCGCCGATCTTGATCCACTCCACGACCTTCTCCAGGTCGGCATCGTCGAAGACGATGACCGGCGCCTTGCCCCCCAGTTCGAGGTGGACACGCTTGAGCGTCGAGGCGGCCGCACGCGCGACCTCCTTCCCAGTCGCCACGTCGCCGGTCAGCGAGACCATCGAGACGCCTGGATGGCGCACGATGCCGGCGCCCACTGGCTCACCGTCCCCGGTGATCACGTTGAGGACCCCTGGCGGAAAGATGTCCGCCGCCAGCTCCGCCAGCTTCAGCGCGGTGAGGGGCGTCCACTCCGACGGCTTGAGCACTACGGTGTTGCCGGCGGCGAGCGCGGG
>VBII01000240.1 GCA_005887735.1 Chloroflexota bacterium | reverse complement strand
CAACCGGCCGCCCAGCCGGCGGTGCCCTCAGCCCCCTCATGGAATCCGCCTGCGCCCGCCGCCCCCGCTCCAGCGGCCACGAACAACGACTGGGGCGCGCCGCCTGCCGCATCGACCTCATCGCCACCCACGGTTGCCCCGTCCTGGGACGTGCCCGCGGCCCCGCCTCCATCAGGGCCGTCCGCTGCGGCCTGGAAGGAGCCGGCAGCACCCGCGTGGGACATCCCGCGGACCGAGGAACCCGCCGCGCCGCCTGCCCCGTCGTGGGGCGCACCCCCTGCACCAGTCCCGGCGTGGGGCGCCCCCGCCCCCTCGGCGCCAGCTCCGGCGCCCGAACCCGCGAAGCCGATGGAGGCTGTGCCTCCGCCGTGGAACGCCCCGGCGCCGGTTTGGTCGGCGGCCGCACCCCCGGCAGCTCCTCCTGCTGCCGCCCCGTCCACCGACGCCGAGCTGGCGGCCGGCGCCCGGGCGCAGGAATCGCCTGTTGAGGCTGCCCCGGTCGAACCCGAGGTGGCCCAACCGCCCCCGGCTCCCTGGTCAGCCCCCTCGTCGGGGATGGATGTGGCCGCGACGATGGTCGCGCCTCCGCCCTCTGGGGGAGGCGGCGCCGAGCGTGAGCCGACCACCCTGATGCCGGCCTGGCAGCCGCCGCCCGCGGCTCCCCCTGCGGTGCCGGACACGATGGCCATGCCCACACGGCCCCCGACAGCTGCCGGGACCGGACCGCAGGGCGAGCTGACGATCGAAAACGGGCCCGACGCCGGCCACAGCCACCGCACAGGTGACCAGGCGTTGCGAATGGGACGCTCGCCCGACAACGACGTGATCCTCCGCGACCCCGCGACGAGCGGGCACCACGCGCGGCTCGAGAGGCGCGGCGACCAGTTCTGGGTCGTCGATCTGGGCAGCACGAACGGGACGTTCGTCAACGGCGAGTCCGTCCAGGAGAAGCAGCTGAACCACGGCGACCGGCTCACGGTCGGTCAGAACTCGGTCCACTTCTCGGTTCTCGGAGCCTAGCGACGGTTCGGCTCGTCAACTAGCACGATGCGTCTACGTATCGCGTGGGCCACGGATCCCGGTCTCGAAAGAGAGGAAAACGAGGACTCGGTCGCGGTGTGGCGGCACAAGGCCGGGCTGGACACGCTCATCGTGGTCTGCGACGGCATGGGCGGGCACGCGGCTGGCCAGCATGCGAGCTCCATCGCGGTCAAGACCGTGACCACGGTGCTTGCCGAGGACGGTCAGGAAGGTCCTGACGTCGAGCGCCTGAAGCGCGCCTGCAAGGACGCCAACACGGCGGTTTTCACGGCTGCGCGCGACAACCCCGACTGGAGCGGCATGGGGAGCACGATGGTGATCGCCGCGATTCGGTCCGGCGAGATCGCCGTGCTCAACGTGGGCGACAGCCCGGCCTACCTGTTTCGCAATGGGCTGCCGAAGCTCATCTCGCAAGACCACTCATGGCCCGCCGAGCAAGTTCGGCTCGGATTGATCAAACCCGAGGAGGCGGCGAACCATCCACTCAAGCACCGCCTGACGCGAGCGGTTGGCGTGTGGGAGCAGATCCAGCCCTTCACCGACAAGATGAAGCTGGAGGAGGGGGACGCGATCGTGCTATGCAGCGACGGCGTCGAGACCGCGGGAGTGGGCGTCGAGGAGATGGGGCACCTGCTGCTGCGGGACGGCAACCTCGACCGAGGCGCCGAGCGCGTGATCGAACGATGCCGCGAGCTGGGTGCGCCAGACAACATCACCCTCGCAGTCGCAAGAGTGGAGGTGGATATCACGAAGACCGCAGTTCTACCGAAGCTGAAGATCTAGCAAGAGTTTCACCTCCCCGCTCGCTGGGGAGGTCGGCGCGCAGCGCCGGGTGGGGACGAGCGACTTTGCTAGTAGCCCCGCAGCACCGTTTCGGCCAGGTGCTCGACCTTCATCGTCGAGCCTCGTTTCCGAAGCCCCGCCTCGAGCTGCATCTGGCATCCCGGGTTGGCGACCGCCACGACGTCAGCGCGCGTGGCCGTCAGGTCGTCGAGCTTCTCCTCCAGGATGCGCCTCGACATGTCCGGCTCGAGAGTGCTGTACAGACCGGCGGCGCCGCAGCAGATGTCGGCATGGCGCATCTCGACCCACTCCACGCCGGGTATCGACCGGATGAGGTCGCGGGGCTGCTTCTTGATGCGCTGCGCGTGCGCGAGGTGACACGCATCCTGGTACGTGACCCTCAACTTGACGTCGTGCTTCGGTTCAGGTAACCCGACTTCGGCCAGCCACTCGCTGAGGTCCTTCACGCGGCCTTGCAGCGCGGGATAGAAGTCCTTGAGATGGGCGCCGCAGCCGGCGGAGTCGACGACCAACGCATCGAACTGGCCCGCATCGTAGACGCGGGCGTTCGCCTCGCGTAGTCGTTCGGCGCCTTCCAGGTCGCCGTTGTGCGCGAACAGGGCGCCGCAGCACTGCTCGTCAGGCGGAAACCACACCTCGCATCCCGCGAGCTGCAGCAATTTGACTGCGGCATCATGCGATTGCGGGTACAGGATCGGCATCACACAACCGACGAGAAAGGCGACGCGATGCTTTCGCGCGCCGATCGCGGGTGCGATGTTGCTTGCCGGCGGCTCAAATCGTGGCCCGAGCTTCGGCAGCATGCGGCCCGATCGCAAGACCGCGGTCAAGCGCATCTTCTGCGCCAGACGTGTCGCCGCGCCGGCTGCCCGTAGGCGGCCTCGATGCCCGACGAGCTGACGCAGCGCGGCCCGGCTGGCCGCCCGCTTGGGCGAAGGACGGCGCTGGTCCTCGACGTCGGCCCGTCCAGCCTCGATGATGCGGCCGTACGGAACCCCCGACGGACAGACGCCCTCGCATGTGCGGCAGCCGAGACAGAGGTCGATGTGCTTCACCTGCTCCTCGTCGAACGGCAGCGTCCCGCGCTTCCACTGCGTCATCAGGTAGATGCGGCCGCGCGGCGACTCGGTCTCGAGTCCTGTGACGCGGAACGTCGGGCAGGCGTCGAGACACAGGCCGCAATGCACGCAGGTGGCGAGATCGTCATCCGACAGTCGCGAGAACGGGGTTGTCAAACGACGAACCTGCCGGGATTCAATATGCCGTCCCGATCGAACGCCTTCTTCATATCTTCGACCCTCGATCTCACGTCGAGCACCGACTGTACGTCGCCGCCGATCGCCCAGTGCGCGATACCGACACCAGGCGACGCCCCCCACCGATCGGGCTGGGGCAGAACCTCCACGATCTTCCGCAACGCGGACCGCGGCACCGCGATCCGGGCCCACAGCTCGGGGCCGCTGCGCGAGTGCTTCTCCCAGACCGCTGGGTCGGCCTCGTCCCACTCGAGCCCGGACACGACGCGATCGACCGCCTCCGGGCTACCGAGATACCGGGCGAGCACGCGGCCATCGGAGGACAGCTCGACAGCCGACGGCGCCAGCGGTGTCGACAATGCCTCCTCCGCCGCCTCCCAAGCGCCGTCGTTCGAAACCGTCACGTCATGCAGCGGTTTCGGAAAGACCTTGAACGACGCGGCGACGATCACACCCAGCGAGCCGAGCGCGCCGTAGTGCAGCTTCATCAGGTCGTAGCCGCTGACGTTCTTGACGACACGACCGCCGGCGGTTGCCAGCTTGCCGTCGGGCAGAGCCACCCGGATGCCAATGAGAAAATCGCGCGGCGACCCGAAGCGCAGGCGCAAAGGCCCGGTCCATCCGGTCGCCAGCAATCCGCCGATCGTGTGGCCGGGCGAGTGGAATGGATCGAGCGGAAGAAACTGTCCAGCCTTCGCGAGCTTCGCCTGCAGCGCCTCCAGGGTGATCCCGGCTTCGACGCTCACCACCATGTCCGACTGCGAGTGCTCGATCACGCGGTCGAGGAGGGTCGTGTGCAGGAGCACATCTGCCCGTTCGGGCGGATCGCCCATTCCGCTTGCCCGGCCGCCACCGACCGGGAGCACCGCCAGCTTTGCTTCGGCGGCTTCGTGCAGGCGGCGCGCCAGCTCTTCAGCTGTGGCCGGCTTCTCGATCGCCGCTTTCGTTTCACGGGGTCCCCGCGAACTCACGGCGAAGCCTCTGAGTTCGTGGGGTTCTGTCACCACCACTTCGCCTCGATGGCGAGCCCTGTGCGGCCGGCGAGGTGGACCGGCCTGCGCGAAGGGTCGGGGAAGATCTTGCCGGGGTTGAGGATGCCGTCGGCGTCGAAGACATCCTTCACGCGGTGCATCGCATCGAGGTCGTCTTCGCTATAGATCCACGGCATGAAGGCGCTCTTTTCCAGACCGATTCCGTGTTCGCCCGACAGGGCGCCGCCAAGCTCGACAACCGCGCGAAGCATCTCCTCGCCTGCGGCCTCGACCTGCTGCAGCACATCGCGATCGCGTAGGTCGAAAAGGATGTTGGGATGCAGATTGCCGTCGCCGGCATGGAACACGTTCGCCACCGGCAGCTTGTAGTGCTCGCCGATCTCGCCCACCGCGGAAAGCACCTGCGGCAGTCGCGACCGCGGCACGACGCCGTCGTGGAGGTAGTAGTTGGGTTTGATGCGGCCCAGGGCGCCGATTGCGCCCTTGCGGCCGGCCCACAGCAGCTCGCGCTCGGCGGGAGTCTGGGCCTCGCGCATGGCGTAGCCCTGGTTTTCGGTCAGGATCCTGGCGATCGCGGCGGTCAGCTCGCGGGTCGACTCCGCAATGCCGTCGACCTCGACCAGCAGGACGGCGCCGGCGTCGGTCGGATAACCCGCGTGGTAGTGCGCCTCGACCGCGCCGACGGTGACGTTGTCCATCATCTCGAGCGCAGCCGGCACGATCCCGTGGCCGATGACGGCCGACACGGCCTGGCTAGCCGACTCGATGCTGGGG
>VBII01000239.1 GCA_005887735.1 Chloroflexota bacterium | reverse complement strand
GCCCGCGGACCGAGACAGGGTCATCGAGATGACCAGGGACGTTTGGAACGGGCGCGACTACCTGCCGCGGGTCTTCGACCGCTGGGTCGGTGAGGCAGGCGCTGCCTTTCAAGCCGCGGAGGTCGATGGGGTCGTGGTCGGCGTGCAGCGGCTGAGGGCGTACGCGCCCGGCCTCATCTGGTACGAAGGGCTGCGCGTGGCGGCCGAGCATCGCAGGCGAGGTATCGCCCGCGCGATGCTCGAGGCGGCGATCGAGGATGCGCGTTCAAGCGCGTGGTGGAGGTGAAGTGGTGGCGCGGCCCGCGTGTGGAGGGCGGCGAGCCCGCCCGCATCCCCGACGCGACCGAAGCCAGGAGGCTGTGGCCTTCGGTTGTTGCCAGCCGGGGCTTTGACCTTTATGGCGGCGTCTGCCCCGACCTGAACGGGGCCCGCGACATGGACTCCGACGAGATGGAGCGACTCGCCCGAAACGGACTGCTGAGGGTCGGACCGGCAGGGCGCGCCGTGGCTGTATTGCGCGAGGCGTGGGGCCAGAACGTCGCTGTCTCGCTCCTGGCCGGGTCCGGCGGAGCGCTGCGCGAACTGTTGATGGCCCTGCGGTTCGAGGCCGACGCCGACGGCCTGAACCACGTGACGGTCAACCTGCCTCCAGGCCACCCCGCCGAAGATGACCTGCGCGCGAGCGGATACGATTTCGCGGATGCCGAAGCCAGCGCCTACGTGTACGCCCTCAGTCTCTAATTGACCCGCCGCTACGTGGTCCTGGGCAACGGCATCGCCGGCCAGACCTGCGCCGAAGACCTGCGCAAAGCCGACCCAGAAGCATCGATCGTCATCATCGCGGCCGAGCGCCATCCGCTGTACAACCGGGTCGCCCTGCCTCGCTACCTGCGCGGACAGGTGAGACGCGAGAAGGTCTTCATGCGCACGGTCGACGACTACGCCAACAAGAATCTCGAGATCCACTTCGAAACCTGGGCGACGGAGATCGACCTCAGCGGCAAAGCCGTGCACACGAATCGAGGGCAGACATTCAAATACGACGCCATCCTGATCGCGACCGGCGGCCGCCCCAAGCCTCCACCCTGGCCGGGGTCTGCAGAGGTGTCAGCTTGCCTGGGTTTTCAGACTCTCGACGACACCGACGCGATCATCGAGAAGGCGGACAGCTCCGAGCGAGTGCTTGTGATGGGCGGCAGCTTCATCGGTTACGAGCTCGCCGAGGGGGTGAGCTTCCGCCACAAGGCGCAGGTGACCTGGATCATGCGCGGGCCCTGGTTCCTCCGCTACGTGCTCGATGAGGAAGGTGGCCGCTTGTGCCGGCAGCTTGGCGAGGCGCAGGGAGTGCAGTTCATCACCTCTGACGAGGTCCAGCAGTTCAGCCGCAACAACGGCCGTTACGTCGCGCAGACCGTTAACGGCGAGAAGGTTGAGTTTGACCTGCTCACCTATGGGGTGGGCCTCGACTACTACACCGAGCCTGTGGACAAGGGCGTCGAGCTGAACAAGGGAATCGTCACCGACTCCAAGCTGCGCACGTCCGCCCCGGATGCGTACGCGGCGGGCGACATCGCGGTCTTCTATGACCTCATGGTCGAGCGTCACAACCAGATGGGCACCTGGGATAACGCCGAGGCGCACGGCAAGGTCGCGGCACGGAACATGGCGGGTGCGGATGAGGACTTTTTCGACGTGCCGACCTACACGACGACGATGTTCGGATCGACCCTGGCGGTGATGGGCGTGACGCCTGACGTTCAGCCGGGGCTGGAGTCGGTCCGGACCTTCAGCTTCGAAGAGAAGTTCTATCGCAAGCTGTTCTTCAAGGACGACCGCCTGGTCGGGGCGATCATGATCGGCCCTCCCAAGGGCCGCAAAAAGCTCATCGAGATCATGCGCTCGCGCCAGAAGATCGAACGCCCGAAGCAGGATCTGCTCGACCCCACCAACCTCAAGGACTCCTGATGGCGTCGGGCGCCAACACGCCGGAGATTCCGCACGTCCGGCGTCAGGCGTGCGTCATCAGTCGGGAGATTCCGCACGTCAGGCGTCAGCCGTGCGCCTCGAGACGTTGAAGACCCTTTCGTCGTATCGTTAGCCAAGGACAAATGGTGTTCGCCTACAGCGAAACTGCCGGGACGATCCGCGCCGCGCTCGGCTCGATCCTACGTTCCCGGCGGGAGGCGACCCGGCGGACATTGAGCGAGGTTGCCGCCGAGGCCGGCCTTTCTCCGGCCCACCTGTCCGAGGTGGAGCGGGGACGGAAAGAGGTGTCAACCGAGCGATTGGTCGCGGTCGCCCACGCACTGGGCGTGCGGCCGGCTGAGATCTACTCCGACCTCGCACGCCTTCTCGGCGCGGACTGCGACCAGCGCGCGTGGCCGGAGGACCCCCCCGTCAAGCTGCGTCTGGCCACCGCGTCGCTTCCCCTCGAGGCGCTGCGCAGCGTGGCCGACTTCAGCGCATACCTTGCGATGGCCAATCCGCCGCCCAGGCCAAAAGAACGCATCGGGTTTGCACCCAGGAGGTAGGGAGAGATGCATCTCATTCCGACCGTGATCACCAACGACGGGCGCGGCGAGCGCGCCTACGACATCTACTCGCGGCTGCTCAAGGACGGCGTGATCTTCGTCCGGGGAGTGATCGACGACGACATGGCCACCACCGTCACGGCTCAGTTGCTGTTCCTGGAGAACGAGGCTCCCGAAACCGACATCCAGCTCTACATCAACAGCCCGGGCGGATCGCTGACCGCTGCGCTTTCCATCTACGACGCGATGCAGTACGTCGGGCCAAAGGTGGCGACCCTCTGCACCGGCCTGGCAGCGAGCGGCGCGTCCATCCTCCTCGCCGGCGGCGATCCCGGCATGCGCATGTCGCTGCCGCACGCGCAGATTCTCATCCACCAGCCTTTCACGCAAGGCATCCAGGGACAGGCCACCGACATCCAGATCCACGCGCAGGAGATCCTCCGGCAGCGCGAGCAGGTGGCGCGCATCTACGCCAAGCACTGCAAGCGCCAGCTCGAGGATGTCGAGAGGGCGATGGAGCGCGACTTCTTCATGACGCCGGAGCAGGCGAAGGAATGGGGCCTCATCGACCTGATCGTCGAGAAGAACCCGCACGTGGTGGCGCCGGCCGCCCGTTGAAAGTGATCGTCCTCGGCGGCACGCGGTTCATCGGCCGCGCCACCGTCGAGGAGCTCGCCGCCGTGGGCGACGAGCTGATGGTCGTGCATCGCGGCGAGCTCGAACCTGACGACCTGCCGGACGTCCGGCATCTGCACTGCGACCGATCGGAGCTCGTCTCCCACGGTGCCGAGCTGGCTGAATTCGGGGCCGACGCTTTGGTCGACTGTCGCGCCCTCAGCCGAACCGATGCGGAGGTCGCACTGCAGGCAGTGCCCGATGTCGCACAACGGATCGTGATCTCCAGCATGGATGTCTACCGCGCATTCGGGGCGCTGTTGCAAGACCGCGAGACGGACCCGGTCCCGATCGACGAGGAGTCGCCCTTGCGCGCCGAGCGCTATCCATATCGAGGCCGGCTGGCGGATCGAGACGACTACGACAAGCTCGACGTGGAAGACATGTACCTTCCCCGCGGCGCGCTCGTGCTGCGCCTGCCGATGGTCTATGGCGAACGTGACTACCAGCTTCGCGAGGAGTTCATCCTGCGTCGCGTCCGCGCCGGGAGGCGGCGAATTCCAATCGGCACGGGATCGTGGCTCGCCTGCCGGGTTTACGTGCGCGACGTGGCACGTGCAGTT
>VBII01000007.1 GCA_005887735.1 Chloroflexota bacterium | reverse complement strand
CAAAAACGAAAACCGAACTTCGCGAAATTTCCGAAGCGACCCTAGTGGCCATGGTCGCGACTGCACGCAGGCCGAGCGCCACCCAGGTGTGGTGGTCGGCCGTGCGTCCCGCGACCCTGGCCGCGTCTGTCGCGCCGGTACTCGCCGGAACAGCGATCGCCGTCCACGACGGCGGAGCTCACTGGGCGGCCGGAATCGGCGCCCTGGTGGTCGCGGTGGGGATCCAGCTCGGCGTGAACTTCGCCAACGACTATTCGGACTTTGTTCGCGGTGCCGATGCAAATCGCGTTGGTCCGGTGCGCGCGGCGTCCTCTGGGATCGTCGAGCCGCGGCAGGTCCGCTGGGCGGCCATCGCCGCGTTCGGCGTGGCCGGCCTGGCCGGCCTCGCGCTCAGCCTCGCGGTCGATGTCCGGCTGCTCGTGGTGGGAGCGGCGTGCCTTCTCGCAGGTTGGCTCTACACGGGCGGGCCGCGGCCTTACGGATACCTCGGCCTGGGCGAGGTGTTCGTCTTCGTCTTCTTCGGCCTGATCGCGACCGCTGGGACCGTGTACGTCGAAACCGGACGAGTCACGACGCTGGCCGTTGTGATGGGATGCGCAATGGGCTTACTGGCGACGGCGATCCTCGTGCTCAACAACCTGCGCGACATCGACAGCGACGCGGCTGCGAAGAAGAGGACGCTCGCCACGCGCATCGGCCGCGAGCGAACTCGAACGCTCCTTGCGATGTTGCTTGTGGCCGCATTCGCCGTGCCCATCGTCCTTGTGATCACGAACCTCGCGCCGCTGACGGTCCTGATCATCGAGCTGGGTCTCCCGATCGCTGCGCCGCCCGTGCGCACTGCGTTCGCCACCACGCAGCCCGGTGCCCTTGTCGGTGCGCTCAAGCGCGTGGCAACGGTGCAGCTGGCCTATGCGCTGCTACTCGCCGTGGGGCTCCTCGTGTGATCACCGCCAAACGCCCGGATGACGTCGCGCGCGAGGTTGAGCGACTCGCGCGCACTGGTGAGAAACATTTCGTCATCGCCGCGATCGACCACGGCGGAATGCTCGACCAGGAGCGGCTCGGCGCGGCGCGTTATGCGGCCGGCCTTCAGTCGACCGTCGAGCTGGAGGCGCTCACGGCGGCCGCCGCGGCCGCGAGGTGATTCGCGAGGACCCGGGCGAAGGCATCGGGTCGCTCCTGGTGGACAGCGTGTCCGGCCCTGAGCACCACCTCGGCCCGCCCGGTGTGGACCGTCGCGGCGAGCTTGCGCGCGGAAGCGACGTAGCCGTGGTCGAGCTGGCCCGCCACAAACATGCATGGGAACGTCACCTGCGCGAGCCCGTCCCAAACCGGCTCCATGACCCCGGCGCCCATGCCCCGAAGCGAGCAGGCAAGACCCGGCGCGTGGTTCTGCAGCCGCTCGGCGCGCATCTCGGCGAGATACGCGGGGCCGCGGCGCTCCAGTCCGGCGAAGAGGGGCAGCGAGCTCCAGTAGTCGACGAAGGACGCGACGCCGTCCCTCTCGATCCGGTCGGCGAGCGCGTCGTCCCCCTGGCGCCGGCCCGCGCGCGCATGCTCATCGAGCCCCGCGTGCGCTCCGATGGTGAGGAGGGACAGGATTCGCGATGGCTTTCGCGCGGCCACGTGAAGGGCGAGCCGGCCGCCCATCGAGTAGCCGACCAGGTGGGTACGTTCGACGCCGAGCTCGTCCCAGAGCATCTCGAGGTCGGCGGCGCAAGCCTCCATGGAACACGGCGCGCCGAGCCGAGTCTCCGTGTGGCCGTGGCCGCGCAGGTCCGGCACGATCCATTTCCAGCCGTTGGGCATCCTGGAAATGAGCTCGCGCCAGCTCCTTCCGCTCTGGGTGAAGCCGTGCAGGAGCGTCACCGGTGGCCCGTCGCCGGTGACAAAGTAGTTCAGCCTGACGTCCTCACGCTCCAGAATCACGACTCGATCCTATGTCTGATGTAACTCAATCCTTCGCCGCCACGTTCGTCGACGAGCTGGCGGCGCAGGGCGTCGAGTTTGCCTGCGTCTCGCCCGGCTCGCGCTCGGCCCCCATCGCCATGGCGCTGCAGCGGCATCCCCGGATCAAAGTCCTCATCCAGATCGACGAGCGATGCGGCTCTTTCTTTGCCCTCGGCCTGGGCAAGGCGTCGGGCAAGCCGGCCGTCGTGCTCTCCACGTCAGGCACCGCAGCCGCCGAGTTTCATGCCGCGGTGGTCGAGGCGTCGTACTCGAATACGCCGCTCATCGTCCTCACCGCGGACCGCCCGCCGGAGCTGCAGGCAGTGGGGGCCAACCAGGCGATCGACCAGCAGCACCTGTACGGGAGCGCCGTGCGGTGGTTCTTCGATCCCGGTCCACCGGTCGAGATGCCGAACGCGGCCCGCATGTGGCGGCGGCTCGCTGTAAGGGCGGTTGCGGAAGCGGCCGGCGGGCCGGTGCACCTGAACGGAGGGAGCGCCGGCGCAATCCGTGACCGCCGGCCGGCTGCTGCCCAGCCAGGCGCAGGTCGCCTCGCTCGCCTCAGCGCTCCAGCGCGCGCAGCGGCCGCTGATCGTGGCGGGCGCCATGCGGGACGGCGACCGCCTGGCCGCCGCCCTTCACCGGCTGGGCATGCCGCTGTTCGCGGAGCCCACCTCCCAGCTGCGGCGGGCTGAAGCCGGCGCCGTGGTCGAGTCCTACGAGGCCTTGCTGCGCGCGGGATGGTCGCTGCAGCACGGACCTGACCTCGTCATCCGCATCGGCGCGATGCCCACGTCGCGGGTCTTGAACCGGTGGCTGGCCGCGGCCGCGGCGCCCACGTTCCTTCTCGATCCAGACCGCGTGTGGCGCGATGAGGACCACGTCGCCACCAATGTGATGGCCTGCGACCCGCAGCCCCTGCTCGAGGCGCTGCCGCCCGTCGATCGATCGGCATGGCGCGAGCTGTGGCTCAGCGCGGGGAAGCGCGCCACGGCCGCGATCGCCGCGACTATGGTCTCCACGCCCCTTCACGAGGGTCACGTCGCGAGGGCGCTGAGCTCCCGCCTGCCGGATCAGGGCAACGTGTTCATCGGCTCGAGCATGCCGATCCGGGCCGCCGACAGCTTCTGGCCCTTGGCCAAGCCGAAGCAGCGGTTCTTCGCCAACCGGGGCGCGAGCGGAATCGACGGGCTGGTCTCCAGCGGGCTTGGCGTCGCCACCGGCCGTGATCCCGCACCAACGGTGCTGATGCTCGGCGACCTCTCGCTCTACCACGACATGAACGGCCTGTGGGCGCTGCAGCGGCACGGCATTCGGGCGACGCTCGTTGTGTGCGACAACAACGGCGGCGGGGTCTTCAACTTCTTGCCCCAGGCGGAGCACCAGGACGTTTTCGAGGAGATCTTCGCCACCCCGCTCGGGCTGGACCTCTCGCAGGTGGCGCGGCTGTACGGCCTGGTCTACAGCCCGGTGACCGATCGATCGGGTCTCGAGCCGGCCATCGCCGACGCGATCGCGGCGCCCACGCCGACGATGGTGGTCGTGAGGTTCAAGCGGGAGGACAGCGTCAACGGCCACCGCCTGTGCTGGGAGGCGGCCGCGTCAGCGCTCAGGGGTTAGTTTCTGCGCGGAACGGACGGAACTACTCTTCGAGCAGGAACTCCAGCACCACGCGATTGAATTCGTGTGGGTGCTCCAGGTTCGGAAGATGGGCCGCGTCGTGGATGATCTCCTTACGCGCGTGCGGCAATTTCTCCATCAACACGTGGACCGCGTCCAGGACCGGAGGCGCGTCTTCGTCGCCGACGACAACCAGGGTCGGAGCGGTTATCTCGTGCAAACGCTCGATGGCCGGAGGTTGCAGGTCGTCGGTCGGCGCGCTCTCCCAGTCAGCGTTGACGTTGCCTCCGTTCATGTCGAGAAACAGTCGGCGCAGCGGCTCTTTCACATAGCCGCGAGCACGGCGCGGCCCATCGAGCCAGAGATGCATCTCCGCCTGGTTCACAGCGCCCATGTCTTTCGCCTCGTCCGCCTTCTGCACCTCCGCGAAGACCTCGGGATACTTCTGGCCGAAGTTCGCGCCGCCGATGCCGGGTCCGACCAGAACCAGCTTCGAGATCCGCTCGCTGTGCTCCAGCGCAAAGTCGATCGCGATGCTCGCTCCGATGGAGCAGCCCACGAGGTGCGCGGGCTTGAGCTGGAGCTGGTCCATCAGCTCCAGCAGGTCCGCCACCGGCGACCATCGCTGGGGCGGAAGATCAGATTGGCCAAAACCACGCGTCTCGGGGCGTACCACATCGAAGTGCTTGGCGAACGCCGCGACCTGCGGTTCCCACATGCGCGAATCTGCGATGCCGGCGTGCAGGAACACGACGGGGAGACCCGAACCCTCGCGCTCATAGTGGATGCGCGCGCCGTGGATGGTCGCCTGCATCAGATGAGCGCCGTAAGCAGCGCTTTGAATTTGAGCTCCGTCTCCTCCAGCTCTCGCGCGGGGTCTGAGTCGGGCATCACGCCAACACCAGCGTAGAGTCGCGCGCCGTCTTCCCACAGGAGACCGCACCGCAATGCGACGGCGAGCTCGCCGTCCCCGCTCCCGTCGATCCATCCCACCGCGCCCGCATACCAACCGCGCTCCATCCCTTCGAGCTCGTCGATCATTACGTCGGCGGCCTCTCGGGGCCAGCCGCCCACGGCAGGCGTGGGATGCAGCGCGGCCGCGAGCGTCAGGACGTCGGCGGCCGGTCCCATCAGCTCCGCGTCGACGCTCGTCGCGAGATGCTGGATGTTCGTGAACCTGGCGACTTCGGGACCTCGCGCGCTGACGGCTGACGAAAACGGGCGGAGGGCTTCAACGACGAACTTCGAGACGAGACGGTGCTCATCGGCGTCCTTGTTGCTCTTGGTGAGGGCGCGTGCGAGGCGCTCATCCTCGGCGTCGCTCGCCCCGCGCGCGACAGACCCGGCCATGGGTTGCGCGAAAGCGTGCGAGCCCGAGCGTCGGATGAGCAGCTCGGGTGACGCGCCCGCGAACGCTGTTCCATCGGCTCCGCCGACCATGTACGTGAAGCAGGACGGATAGGCGGCGCGCAATGCGCGCACAACCTTTCCTGCCGCAACCACGCCGTCCCCCCGGGCGAGGACCTCTCGCGCCAACACCACCTTCTGAGCTTCGCCGGCGCGGAGCCGCGTCGCGGCAGTCTCGACAGCCGCCGTCCACGCCAGCGGGTTGCGCACAGGTGTGAGGTCCAGCCGGCGCGCGGCCGGCGCGCGAACGGCTGCGGCGCTCCATTCCAGGAGCCCTTCGGCCTCGGGTGTCGCGGTGGAGATGAACGTACGTCCACGACTCCGTTTGATCGCGAGCGCAGGGACGCGAAACAACAGCGCGGGAAATCCCGACCACGCTCCGCCGGGATCGCGGTCGACGCGATAGGCAAAGCCTCCGACCGCCACGGCGTCGGCTGAGATGCGAAGACGCTTCCACAGGTGCGACGCGGCGAGGATTCGGTTCTCCCCGGCCTCGAAGTCGACCGTCTTGCCCTCCGCATCCTCGAGTGCGACGCCGCCTCGCGTCGCCACCATGTCGAAGACGCGTCCGATCGCCGCCACGCTGACCGCATCGGGCATCGGCCGCTCGATCAGCATCACCTCGTGGCCGGCGTCTCGCGCGGCGCCTACGACGTCGGCCAGGTCGGGCGTGCGGTCGAGCTCGCGGGTCTGGATCGTTGTTTGCGTGATCATTCGCGCTTTTCGATGTGTTCCCGCGCGGCGCGAAGCAACGTGCGCTGGAAGTGATGGCGCACCAGCGTCCCGCTGGCCTCGAGCAGCTCGTTGAAGGTCTGGAGCAGCCTCCGCTCCGCGGCCTCTGTTGTACCGCCTTCGGACTGGATGCGCTCGCGAACGTGGCGGTCGAAGAGGTCGACGGCCTGCCGCGCCGTGCGGTCGACGCCCGCCGCGTAGTCTTTGCCGAGCTCCATCAACGCACCTAGCGGCACGCCGGCGGCGATCAGCTTCATGCCCGCCGAGATCGCTTCCAGGTCGTCCGCGGGGTAGAGCGGCTCCTCGCCGCCCTCGATGGGAACCAGGAGCCCGGTCTGCTCGAGGCTCCTCAGCAGCGGCTCAGCAACGCCGCTGCGGTCGGCCAGCTCACCCAGAGTCAGGGCTTGCGGAGTGGACGGACGAGTGACCGCCGCGACCAGCGCCTCGTCCGACGGCTCCAGCTCACCGGCCAGGAAGCGCTGGATCACGGTCAGGGTGAAGCCCTGCTGCTGCAGCTCCTTGACCCGCTTCAGCCGCTCGACGTGCGAATCTCCGTACCAGGTGACCCTGCCCTCTCGCCTCGGGGATTCCAGCAGGCCCTTGCCCTGGTAGAAGCGGATCGTGTCCACGGCCACGCCGGCGGCCCTGGCCAATTGTTCGATCCGGTACTCCATGAGTACTTACTCTAACGATCGAAAGCCCTAGCCGAAGGTGTTCCAGTAGTACATCCGGTCGAGCCAACCAGGGTCTGTCCGGTAGGCCCGCGCGAACGACTCCACCGAGTCGACGTAGTCGAAGTCGTGGTTGTACTGAAATATCGCGTTGCGCATGTTGTACGGAGCGCCGTTCCGCACCAGGTAGCGCGCCGCAGCGAGGATCGCGTCGTGAGAATTGTGGATGTCTCCGCCCTGCCCGTATTGGGTCCAGGTGCTGGGCAGGAACTGCATCGGCCCTTGCGCGCCGGCTGACGAATTGTCTTTGACGCGGCCGAAGTTGCTCTCGATGAAATTGATCGAAGCGAGGTAGCTCGGGTCGATCCCATAGCGCTGGGCTGCCTCGTTGTAGTACGAGCGCAGGGCGCTCAGGGGTTCGGTGTCGGTGTAGACGTGGTTGAAGTGCACGTTGACCAGGTAGTACTGGTCGATGCCGGCGAGGATGTAGAGCGAGTGCAGCGCCGAGATCACGGCCTCGAGCGGGCTCTGCACGCTGGAGGGGAGAAGCGGGACGACCGCCGATTCCACGCTCGCGTATCCGGCGAGCTCGTAGACGCGCAGCTCCTCTTGCCGAGCCGCCTGCCGGAACCTGTACTCGGCGGTCGCGACGGCAAGCTCATGGCGCATGGTGTCGGTCAAGCCGGACGCCGGCTGCGCCGCCAGGGTGTCGAGCGCGTTGGACGCGTCCTGCATCGCCAGCTCGGCGGCGACCAGTCGCGCGGCCTCGTGGTGCGGATTGGGTCCGCTGTCAGGGTCCTGGGCCAGCCCGACAACTGGCCACAGCGCCAGGATCAAAGCAACCACTGACGAAACGGCGGTTCGGATCAGGCTGTCTGTGCCGCTTCGATCTTCAGCGGCTCGAACACCGGCGGCAGCGCAATCTCCTCGGGATAGGGATCGCTAGCGTCGGGCTCCCTAAGGCCGACCGAATCGAGGAGCCCGCCGATCTCATCGCCGACCAGCTCGCCCTGGGCCATGAGCGCTTCGGCGGCAAGGTCGATGGCCTCCTTGTTGACGTTCATCACGCGCCAGTCGTCGATGAAAGCAGATCCGATCACCTGGGCCGCGGCCTGCCGCAAGCGCGGATGGCCGAGCACCTTTCCGGCCGGTGTTTCTTCGCCAAGCAGATCATTGCCCACCACGGCTGCCACCGAGATCAAGTATTCGCCGATGTTCACGGCGAGGCGAGAGAGCTGTGGAGAGAGGGGATCGGGCCCCATGCCCCAGACTCCAACCATCAGCGCCGCCAGCATCGTCGACTGCGCAAGGTCCCCGCTGACCCCGGTCGAGTTCTCTCCATAGAACGCGCGCTCTGAAGCGATCGCCCCCAAGCCGTGTCGCAGAATACCCGCCTCGCGCGAGCGGAAGTGCGAGAACTCCTCTTCTTTGTCGACGGCGCGATGGTGCCCCAGCGATCCCGAACGCATGCGGATCGAGAGCCGCACGGACACTGCTTCCGGCAGGAAGTAACGCGCCGCGACTGCGTGGCCCAGCTCGTGCCGCGCCACTGCAAGCCGCTCCCGCTCGGTGTACACGACGGGATGCGCAAGGCCGGCCTCGATGTTGCCCATGGCCTCGCGCAGGTCGCGCCAGTTGAACGCGTCCCGTTTGTCTTCGAACGCGTACATCAGGGCGACCGATGTGGCCTGCTCGATCATTGCGGGCGAGTAACCGTCGGTGACGCGTGCGAACTCGTCTCGGCGAGCCTGCGTGTCCAGGTCCGGGTCGTGCTTCTTCTTGGCGAAATAGAGCTCGGCGATGTCCTTGCGGTCCTCTTTCGTCGGAATCCGGAAGATGATCTGGCGGCCGAAACGGCCGGGCCGCGTCACAGCTTCGTCGAGGACCTGCGGACGGTTGGTCGCGCCGACGAACAGGATGTTGTAACGAGGAGCGCGCAGGATGGGAATCCGCAGCTTCAGGCGAGTCCCGTTCAAGCCGATCTGGCGCGGGACGAAGAGGCCGTCGAGCGAGATGTTCACGAACCGCCGGCCCATCTGCTTGAAGTAGCCGGGGTTGTCGACGCCATCCATCATCACCAGCAGCGTGTTGAGGCCGAGCTGGCCTCCGCCGAACATACCTCCCAGGCCGCCCGCGCCCCCGCCGCCCATGCCACTCCGGCGCGTGCCAAGCGCGTCGAACTCATCGATGAAGATGACGCAGCCGCCCCATCGCTTCGCTCGTTTCTTGGCGACGCGCACCGTCATGAAGACGTTCAGCGCGTCCATGCCGAGGAACATGCCCTGGAAGGACGCGCCCGACGTGATGATGATCGGAACATGCATCGAAGAGGCGATGCCTTTGGCGAGCATCGTCTTGCCGGTGCCTGGCGGTCCCACCATCAGGACGCCGCGCTCGCGCTTGCCCCCGGCGCGAACGTAGTTGCGACCCTGCTCCATCAGGGTGAGGATGCGGCGCATCTCGTCGACCGCCGACCTCTGGCCGCGGACGTCCTCGATCCGGACGTCGTAGTTGGCCTCGCCCGGATCCACATAAGTGCGACCGATGCGACCGTAGATGAAGAACGCGCCGAAGAAGATCAAGAAGTTCACGACCATCAAAGCGAGGACATAGAAGAGTTGCGGCAGGACGGCGGCGAGGAAGGTGGGCAGCGCCACGATGGCGTCCCCCGGCAGCAGGCCGAAGAAGAAGAAGGCGACACCGAAATAAACGACGATGAGGCCCGCCAGCCAGACGATGCGTCGCCAGAACATGGCCCGGTTGGTCTCGATGGTCCGCTCGCTCTGGTCGTTCTCCGGGGCCATCCGCTCGCTGAGGATCAGCCAGCGCTTGAACAGCGTCAGTATTCCGCGGCAGATGATCATCGCGATCACTGCGTAGATGAGCGAACCGGCGAGGCCGGCCTGGAGGGCGATCAGCGCGAAAGCGAACGTTGAAGCGCCGACGAAAAGCGTGAGGATCCAGAAGATGATCACGGCGGGGTCAAATCACTATACGTTTTCGGGTTTCTCGATAACGCCGTCGGATTCGGGTCTCCGGTGCAGGGTCACCAGGATGACCAGGGCGATACCGATCGCGATCAACAGGTCGCCCGGGCTGTAGGCCTCGGGGAGAGGGCGAAGGGCCACCCAATCGCCGAGCCAGTTGAGGTGCGTGTCCGGCCCCATCAGCGTGTACTGGCCGATGTGGCCGCGCTGGTTGAGGGCGCCTGCCAGCTGCGAGCTCGCGAGATCGGGCGCCACCGGCATTCGACCCGCATTGGCGAGCACAACGACCAGGTTCAGCACGCCGCCCGCTGTGACGAGCCACACGCCTGGCAGCAGCTTGAGGTGCCAGACCGTCCAGAGGACGATCAGCGCGAGCGAGACCGTGTACACGTACTGGGCGCCTTCGACCCGGCTGAGCGGGCTGAAGATGACGATGTCGCGCACTACCACGGCCGCAACCAGGAGCCAGGGCCATCGGAATTTGAGCCGCGTGAGATGGGAGAGACTGCCGCCGCCGGCGATCCCGAGCAGCAGCCCGAATCCAATCGCCAGCGGCCAGAGCACCAGGTTGGCCGGTTACTCGACGGCGAGCCGCGAAGCCGCTCCCGCCAGCACCTTGACGCCGACCGGCAGCGCCGTCTCGTCGATCCGAAATCCGGGGGAATGATGCGCCGGCGGCGTGTCGCCTTCCGGGCGCGCGCCCAGCATGAAATAGCAGCCGGGAATGCGGGTGAGGAACTCGGCGAAGTCGTCGCTCACCGTCAGGGGGCGGCCGAGCAGGCTCGCGTGATCGCCGATTAGCTGCTGCCCGACCTCGAGCACCGTGCGCGTCACGTTGGGCTCGTTCACCAACGGCACCGTCCCGTGCACGAGGTCGAGCGTCGAGCTGACCTCGAACTCGCTTTGCGTCTCGCGAAGAAGATCGTGCAGCCGGTCCAGCGCCTGCCCGCGAAGGAGGTCGTTGAAGGTGCGCAGGCTGCCCTGGACCAGGACGCCGCGGGGCACGATGTTCCAAGCGCCGTCACTGCTGATGTTGCCGACGGTTGTGTGGCACTGCACTCCGTCGTGCTCCAGCCCCTCGACCACCGTGTGCAAGCGCTCGACGAAAAAGGCCTGCGCAGCGAGCACGTTGCCGCGCCTGCCCATCATTCCGCCGTGTCCGCCGGGACCCGCGAACGTAACGTCGAAAGCATCTGAGCCGGCCCACAGGAGTCCCGGCCGGGAAACGACAGTTCCAGATTGCAGGAAGCTCGCGATATGCAGCCCGATCACGGCGTCGGGACGATGGTCATCGAGCAGCCCGCGCGCGATCATCGCCTTCGCGCCTTCGACGATCTCCTCCGCGGGTTGGAAGACGAACAGGTACTTGCCGCTCACATCCGAGATCCGATCGATGAGCGTGCGCGCGACGCCGATCATGATCGCCATGTGCGCATCGTGGCCGCATGCGTGCATCCGGCCATCGATCCGCGACTGAAAGTCGACCCCCGATTCTTCGTGTATCGGCAACGCGTCGATGTCGGCGCGCAGCATCACCGTCTTGCCCGGCCTGCCTGTGTCGAGCAACGCCACGGCGCCGGTTTCGGTCGGGCATGTTTCGAGGTCGAGGCCTAGCTCGCGGAGCCGTTCCTTGAGGTAGCGCGTGGTCTCGTGCTCGCTGAAGCTGACCTCGGGATGCTTGTGGAAGTAACGGCGCAGGTCGACCACGTCGTCGAGCACCGTTTTGCTCGGCAACGGCATCGCGTTCTCCTCACTCATGAATCGACACCAGGCTGTATCCGCGGGCGGAGGCGTGGACGAACGTCGGGCCCAACCCCGGCTCCAGCTCGTCGAGGCGGCGGCGCAGCGTCAACAGCGCGGAGTGCACCGTGGAGTGAGCGGCGTTGTTCCGGAACAGGCCCGCCTGGATCAGCTCGCGCGCAGTCGCCGGCTTCGACCCCTGCGCGAGAAACAACACCAGTGCCGCTTGCTGCTGCGTCAACCGAACGTCGCGTTCGCCCATCCGGACGGTGCGCCGGGTGGGGTCGAACTCCAGACGTCCGAAGCGATACGTCCCCGGCCGGCCCGTCCCGCGCTCCACCAGCCGCGCCGCGAGGTCGGAGTAGATGTGGGCCATCGGGACGTTGCCCTTCACGAAATAGGAGCTCGCGCCGAGCTCGTATGCGCGGCGGATCGAGGCGGAGTTGACCTGCGCCGCGGAGAGCACGATGACCGGAAGTCCCGGATGGTGCTGGCGGATCCACGTCAGCAGCTCGAATCCAGAGTCCTCCCGCTCGTCGAGCACGAGGTCCAGCAACACCGCGGCGACGCGCTCGTGCTCGAGCAGGTTGCGTGCTTCGGGAGCCGAGGCGGCAACCGATGGCCGGTAACCGAGATCGTGGAGGTCGATGCGCAATTGCTGCAGCATCGCCGCCTCGTCCTCGACCACCAGGACCGACGAGCCGAGAACGTCGGCGGGACGGTAGACCTCGAGGCCGGGCGGGAGCGGCGGCAGGCGGACCTCGCGCCTGGGCGGAGTGCCATTTCTGCCTGATCCCCGGCGAATGGTTCGATTTTCCAAGACCTCGCCTACTTTATTATTTACTAAATTTGACTACAGTAAAATGATCGAATACGGCCGGGTTCGCGCATACTTTCGGCCGGACCTGGTACGGATTGGAAAAACGAAGGGGTAAATTTGGGGATGACTTGGAGACTGGCGCCCTCGCCGTGGCGGCCGGCGCGCAGTACACCGACGACAGCTGGCTGTCGTTCGGCTGGTAATCACCTAGGAATCTGAGGTCCGGCGCTCGCGAGCGCGCCGGATGGCGACCGGGAGGAGGGCGTAGAGGTCCGCCCGGTCGACTGCTTTGCTCATGTAGCCGACGACGTCCGGGTCGTCTGTTCCTGACGGGAACACGGGGTAGGCGGTGTAGAAGATCACAGGCACCTTCTGCCCGCGTGCGCGCAGCTCGTTGAGCAGGCCCCAGCCGTCCATCGGCTCCGGCAGCATCAGGTCGATGATCGCAACCTCCGGCTTGTCAGCCTGTGCCCGAATCAGCGCCTGGTCGGCGTCCTCGGCGATCGAAACTTTGTAGCCAAGCATCTTCAGGTCGGTTTCGAGGATGACCCTCCACGCCCGCTCATCGTCGACGACCAGCACAGTTGACCCCCTCAGCTCCTCGGGAGTGGGCGCGATTGGCTTGGGCGGAGTGAACGGCACCTGAATTCTGGCGCAGTATATCGGTGGCAATGGCGACTTCCGCCCGTCGGAACACAGGACCGCACCGCTCACCGGCCGGAATCAAGCGAATTCCGGCTCGCCCGGCGCCTGTTTCCAGGAAGCGCGTGGGGGGCGCGGCCGGCCCTTCCGTCAACGCCCTGGTCCATGAGCTGAGCACATGCGTGACCGAGGCCGACATCGTGCAGGTCCTCTATCGCGGGCTCCAGGGCCGTTTCGGGTACGACGCGATCAACCTTCAGGTCCTCGAACGCGAAGGCTGGTACCACTCCTTGGCGATGGATTCAGGTGTGCTGCAGGACGTCATCCGGCGGCCGGTGAGCGAGTCGATGTACGCACGGCAGTTTGCCAACCCGAAAACCACCGTTTTGCCTATCGAGTCGCATGCCCGGCTCGTGATCGGCAAGGGTCCTGGCGTGCGGACCCGAAGCAAGATGGCCATCTGGGCGCCGGTCAAGCACCAGGGCGAGCTGATCGGCAGCGTGATCTATCACACGTACCGCAAGCGGCGGGTGCCGCCCGTGGAGGTCGAGTTCCTGGAAGACGTGCACCGCAGGCTGGGGGTGCTGCTCGCCAACGCTTCACTCAACGAGCTGACCCGCAACCAGGCCCGCCGCCTGGAGGCGCTGAACAGCATCGCGAGGGCCATGACCGCGACCCTCGACGAGACCAGCGTTCTGGCCGGGCTCTACGCCACCCTGCGCGAGCTTCTCCCGGTCGATTCCCTCGAGATGGTCACGCTGCAGCCCGGGACCGACCGCGCCCGCTACCTCAACACTGACGGCGACGACGCCCCCACGGCGCGCTGGCTCCCGCCCCGTTCGCCACTCGCCGCGCCGGCCCGCAACGTCGTCGCCGACAACAAGCCGGTTCTGATCCACCACCCCCACTCATCGCTGTGGGTTCCCCTGAAGGAGGGCGGCGTCGCGCGTGGCGCGCTCGGCATCAAGTGTTCGCGGCCATACGCGTATGAGGACTCGACGGCGGCCTTCCTCGAGCTGGTCTCGGACGAGGTAACTCTCGCCATGCGCAACGCGCGCAGCTACGAGGCGATCGAGGACCAGCGCCGGCGGCTCGAGGTCGTCAACTCGATCGGCCGCCGTCTGGCTTCGAGCCTCGACCGGTGGTCGATCATGCGCACCCTGCGCGAGGAGCTCGCGGCCTTCCTCAGCTTCGACGGGTTCATCCTCGCGACGATCACCCAGACCGCAGAGGGACCGGTGGCCGAGGGCTACCAGTACGTAAGTGGCGTGGAAGAGGTCGTCCCCCCGGTTCCGCTGGCCGTAACCGGCCCGTCCCGGGAGGCGTATGAGACGGGCAAGCCGGTCCTGGTCCGCAAGTCGCCGTGGGCCCGCTCCTTCGAAGGCAAGCAGCTCGAGCGCGAGGTCTGGACGATGGGCCAGGGCGCTGCGATCTTCGTTTCCGGCCCGCCCTCCGACCAGCGGCGGGTTTCACGCTCCTTTGTCTGGGTGCCGGTCCTGAGCGGCGAGCAGACCACGGCGATGCTCTCGCTGCAGTCCTACACCGAGAGCGCATTCGATGAATGGCACGTGAACCTGCTCCACGACGTCGCCGCGCACGTGAGCCTGGCCCTGGCCAACGCCGACCACTTCGCGCAAGCGCAGACCGAGCGAGCCCGGCTCGAAGCCCTGCACCTGCTCGATATGGGCGTGGCCAGCGCCTCCGAAGAGCGACAGCTTGCCGAGGCGGTCTTCGGGGTCGTGTGTGACTACCTTGGCTCCACGCACATGGTGCTGGCTTACGTCGATGTGGGAGGCATGGTCGCCGGTTTCACCGGACAGAGAGATGAGCGCGCGGCGCCGATCGGACCGGTCGCAATCGAGAGCGCGCCGTTCTTCCGCCGCATGATCGAAGGCGGCACGGACGTGATCGACGTCGTCGCCGATGGCCCGGCCGACCTGGAAGGACCGATCGGCAGCTACGTGTTCAGCCACTCGCCGAGCCACGTCGTATGGGCGCCGATCACGCAAGACGATCGGGTCGTGGCCGGCGTGGTCGCGATGCGCAATGACGGAGGACGCTTCCAGGCCACCCACCTCAAGCTGCTCGAGACCGCGATGCCGGTGGTCGGCATCGCCCTGCGAACGATGCGGCTGCACCACGCCAACGAGCTCGCCCTTGCCCAGTCGGTGCGCATCCAGGAGCTTGCCGCACTGGCCGGCCACGAGCTGATGAGCGTGGTCGCCAACATCGCGGACCAGGCGCGGACGATGCTGGAGGCGGGTGGCTCCGTCTGCTGGGCTTTCGATACCGAAGGACGGGTGACGGCCACCCGGGGCAGCGGCGACGCGGCGGCCGAGGAGGTCCTGGGTTGGGCCGGCCTGAGCTCCGACGACCGCGTGGCGCCCGCCGGCATCGTCAGCGGCAAGGCGCACGACTACGCCTGGAACCTGGTCCCCCTCTGGTACGGAGACCGTCTGGTCGGAGCTATCGGCGCGGTGCACGCGTCCGCGCTGGTCGCCGAGCCGAGCTCCGCAGCCCTCGATTTCGCCCGCCATGCCGCCGTCGCGATCGAGAACGCGCGGCTGGTGGCCGAGACCAGAGGCCGCATCCGCACTCTCGAAGCCGTCGCGGCGTTCACCGACCTCACGCCCACCGAGCCGGACCGGGCCCGGTCCGAGATGGCGCATCTCGTCAGCCGCGCCCTGGCCGGCTCGCAGGGCGAGCTGTGGCTGCTCGAGGATGGCGAGCTCGTGCGGCGGTCCGACAACGGAGACCCCTCACCGCGCGTCCCGGTCACCGACAGCGCTCAGCTGCTTCGCGCCCTGACCTCATCCGCGGGCGCTCGGCGCATGCGCGCCCTGCTCGACCTGCTGGGTTCACCACAGGATGCATTTGCGATCCCCGTCCAGGTCGAGGGCAGGCTGGCCGCGCTGCTCGTCGCGAGAATGACCGCCGGCCCGGCCGAGACGCGACGGTTGGCGGGGGTGCTCGCGGGCCAGGCGGCCGTGCTGCTGGGTCAGCTCGAGCTCGTCGATGCACTTGACCGCGAGCGCCGGATGATGAACGCGATCCTGCGGCATTCGCCGGTCGGCGTGATGCTCGAGGACGCGGGCGGGCGCATCGTGTACGCCAACCCGGAGATCGAATCCATCTACAGCCTCCAGGCCTCAGAGATGCCGGGCCGCCAGCCCGACGAGGTCTACGCCGCGGCCGGTGCCACGCCTGCCGAGGAGACCGATGCCGAGGGGACGATGGAGCTCCGGATGAAGGACCCCGACCGCACGGTCCACGTCCGCCGGGTCGTGATCCCCGGTCTGGAAGGAGAACCCGCCGGGGTGCTCACGCTGCACGAGGACGTGACCGCGCAGAGGCAGGCTCTCGAAGCCAAAGACCTGATGCTCCGTGCCATCGGCCACGAGGTGAGAAGTCCCGCCGCGGCGATGAAGAACACCCTGGCCGGGATCATGCAGTGGGAGGAGACCATCGATGCGAACGGCCGCCGCTCCCTGCTGC
Source organism: Chloroflexota bacterium (assembly GCA_005887735.1). Taxonomy (GTDB): domain Bacteria; phylum Chloroflexota; class Dormibacteria; order Dormibacterales; family Dormibacteraceae; genus 40CM-4-65-16. The sequence continues at coordinate 1,497 of VBII01000007.1, read as the reverse complement.
AGGAGGCTTACGAATCCTCCGACCGCCTGCTCAGCCTGGTCGAGAGCCAGCTGATCATCGCCAAGCTGGAGACCAAGCACTTCGAGCCGACCCCTGAGCCGGTCGACCTTGCTTCGACTCTGGCCGGGGTGGTCGCCGTGCTGACCCATCGCTACGCGGAACGGACTTCGGCGGTCGAGGTCAACCTGCCGGAAGGCCTGCCCCAGGCCTTCTGCGAGCCCGCCCACCTCGGCCAGGTCCTGACGAACCTGATCGGCAATGCCCTCGAATACACGAGCGGGCCAGTGCAGGTCGAGGCGCGCCAGGTGCAGCGGGGCTGGCTGGAGATCACTGTTGCGGACAACGGGCAGGGCCTACCGGCCGGAACCCTCGACACGGTATTCGAGAAGACCGGTCCGGCCGGCCGCGGCCGATCCCAGGGCGGGCTGGGGCTTGGCCTCTACCTGTGCAGGCTCGTGGTGGAGCGCTCCTTCGGCGGCCGGATCTGGGTCGCCGCGAGCGACAAGCGCGGCACAACCTTCAGATTCACAGTCCCGGCCAGGATTCGCACCTGATCGACCGTTAAGCACCTTCACCGCCGCCATGGTCCCGCCGACGTCGACTTCCCGCCGCCCGGCGGCCCGTGGGAACCACTCGTCCTCAACGGCAAGCTGGTCGGCTGGGCGGCGCAGAGCGGGCTGCGGATGGCGCGAAAGTCGGCCGAGATGGGGCAGCGGCTCGTCGACGAGCAGCGCGACCACCTCTTGGGCCGCCTTGGGCACAAGCTCCGCTCAGCGGTCCTTGCGCTGCAGGAATCCGCACGCCAGGCGGCGTTCGGCCGGCCCGAGCTGCTCGAGGCTGTGTTCGAGCAGGCACAGGAGGTCGGACGGCGGGCGGCAGGACTCGAAGCGGCCGCGATCGAACCGAAGGACAGCGCGCGGGGCGTCGTGCTCGGAGCGGTGCTGAACCTCGCCGTTCCCGCCGCGGCGCACCACTTGCGGCCCGACGCGGCGGTGATGGGGTCGGAGCCCGTGCTGGTCGAGGCCCTCACCCGCATCAAGGACTGGCTGGTGGCAGACTCGCTGAGCGTGTCGGCCGAGCCCGTCGGCTCCTGGTGGAAGGTGAGCATCACCGCCAGCGGAGAGCGCAGGCAGCCGGCCGTCCCGGAGCTTGGTGAGCCGCTTGTGCGCCTGATCGTCGACACCCAGCTCGACGGTTGGCTCGACGTGAGCCCCCCCGACGGCGTCGACATCTACCTGCCCGCGTACCACCCTCGTTGACGGCGGTTTCTCGGGTAGTTGCACCAAACCCCGGCCCTTACACCGGGCCGGGAACGAACACCTGGATCGTCGACGGCGGACCGGTCGTCGCGGTGATCGATCCGGGGCCGGATGACGACAGCCATCTCGATGCGCTCAACAGGCGGCTGGCAGGCAGGACGGTCGGGGTCGTCCTTGTCACCCACTCGCATCCGGACCACCTGCCTCTCGCGGAGCGACTTGCCGCGCCGCATCGCGC
>VBII01000238.1 GCA_005887735.1 Chloroflexota bacterium | reverse complement strand
TGGTCACGATTCGCCGGTGGGGAAGGCAGAGCGGCAGGGAGCTGGCGCGGCGCCTTCACGTGACGCCCGGGACGCTGGTGCCGCTGATCGACCGGCTCGAAGAGCAGGGCTACGTGCGCCGCGTGCCCGATCTGGCCGACCGCCGTCTCACGTGGGTGGAGCTGACGCCCAAGGCGGATCGCCTTTTTCAGCGCCTGTGGGGCATGGGGGCGGCCAGGATGGCTACGGCAATCGCCCAGCTGGTGCCGAAAGATCGCGCGGACCTGAAGCGGCTTCTGAACCGGGTTGCCGAGCACCTCGAGGCCGGCGCGTCACCTCTGGAGCAGAAGAAAGCCACCGCCTGATTCGGCCCTAAGTCAAAACCTGTTAAGACGCGTTCTCTTTTAGTGCTTCTTCACGCGGCATTTTTCTTTGGCGCCCTGAGCGCGGCCACCACCGTCGGCTCGTTCTTCGGGGGCGCGATCCGCGCTCGGATCTGGATCGGTCTTCCGGTGGGCGTGATCCTCATCGCGCTCGTGGCCTGGAACGCGACCATCATCAGCCAGGACCGCGACTTCGAGCTCCTCCTGTCGGGGATCGCTTTCTTCGCCACGGCCATCGCCCGCCTGGCGATGCGCAGGTGGAGCTGGCTTGGATCGCAGCTCTTCGCGACGGCGACGCTGGCCTCGTTCGGGTACCTGCTGTACGCCGGGTCGATCACGTATGCGGTCGCGCAGGATGTGGTCTACCTGGTCGCGTCATCACTCCTGCTCGTGCTGGAGCTGGCTGCGCTCTCACTGTCGCTGTCGTACCTGTTCGAGATCGTCGACACGCTGAGCCGCCGCTCCGATGCCACGCATGCCGGCGACCCCAACCATCGCCCCAGGGTCGCGGTCCAGGTCCCTGCCTACAACGAGCCTCTCGAGGTGGTGGGGGAGACGCTCAACGCGCTGGCGGCCCTCGACTATCCCGATCTCATCGTCCAGGTCGTCGACAACAACACGCCCGACGCCGCGACCTGGCAGGCGCTGAAGTCTCTATGCGAGAAGCTCGGGCCCCGGTTTCAGTTCATGCACCTCGAGAACTGGCCGGGCTTCAAGGCCGGGGCGCTGAACGAGGCCACGCGGCGGCTGCCGAAAGAAGTGGAGATCATCGCGGTCGTCGACTCCGACTACGTCGTGCGGCCGGACTGGCTGCGCTCCGTCGTCGGCCACTTTGCGGACCCCGAGGTGGCCTTCGTGCAAACCCCGCAGAACTATCGCGATTGGGAGGACGACCAGTACCTGCGCGGCCTGTACTACAGCTACCGGTACTTCTTCGACATCACCATGCCGTCGCGGGCACACCGCAACGCGATCATCTTCGCGGGCACGATGGGCCTCATCCGGCGCAGCGCGCTGGAGGAGATAGGCGGCTGGAACACAGATGTCGTCACCGAGGACGCGGAGGCGAGCTTGCGCATCCTGGCGCGCGGGCACGCCGGCGTTTACATCAACCGCGCCTATGGGCACGGCCTCATGCCGCTGAGCTTCGACGGGCTCAAAAAGCAGCGCTTTCGCTGGGCGCTGGGCGGCGTGCAGATCCTGCGCCTGCACTGGCGCCGGCTGGTGCTGCCGGGCCACGGCGAGCGCCTCACCGTGGCGCAGCGCGTGCACTACCTGCTCGGCAACGTGCAGTGGTTCGGAGACGCGCTGATGTTCTGCTTCACGGTGCTCCTTCTCCTCACCGCCCTGTCCACCGCGATGCACCACCAGCTCCCGATCCGGAGGATGACCGGCGTCGCGCTGGGTCTGCCCGTCGCCTTCCTGGCCACTGGCCTGCTGCGCGCGGTGTGGGCGATGAAGCTCAGGACGCGGTGCACCTGGCGCGACGCGATCGCCGGGCTCCAGGTGTGGTTTGCGCTGAGCTGGGTCGTGACGCTGGCCTGCTTGCGCGGCCTCGTCCGCTTCCACACCACCTTCCTGCGCACGCCGAAGGTCAAGGAGGGCGAAAAATCGGCGATCAGCGCAGTTCGATCGGCGCAGGTCGAAACCTTGCTGGCCGCGACCGGTCTTGCCGCCGCGGTCGTGATGGTCGTCCGCGCCCCGTCGTTCGCAACCGGGGCGCTGGCGGTGCTGCTCATCTTCCAGGCCGCGATCTATGCGAACGCGCCCTGGGCCGGCGCCTCGTCAGAGGGGATTCACCTGACACCGCTGCGCCGCGCCTACCGGTTCTCCGCCCAGAGCACGGGCGGGCGGCCGGGAATAGGCGCCGACACGCTGGCCATCCCGGCCGCGGTCGCCATCGTCGCGCTGGTCCTGATGCTCCTCATCTCGCTGGCCGCTCCCGCGCCACCGCCGGAACCCACGACGAGCGCGCCAGGCGAGCAGATTGCGGCGCCACTGCATCCGTCCCCTTCCGCCTCGGCGTCGCCATCTCCCTCGCCTTCGGCGAGCGCGTCTCCCGTATCGTCGCCTTCAGCGGCGCCCTCGGCGTCGGCGTCGCCGAAGCACTGATACAACTGACGCGATAACTCCCAGGAAACGTTAAGGATCCGTCGATTCGCCTCACAGGTTGCGCGGGCAACCTGATGGACAAAACAGCGCTGCAGGGAGTTACCGGAGGTAAATCGAGAATGTCCACAGAGAATCCAAGCGAGCAGGGACCACAACAGCAGCCCGAACCGATGTCGCCCGAACAGATTCCGGCAGAGCACACCCTGCTTCCGCCGCCCGCGACCGAGGCCCAGGTGCCTCCGCAGGCCTGGATTCCGGCGCCTCCGCCCGCGCCGCGTGGCTCGTTCTGGACTCGGGTCGCGGCCTTCGCCGTCTTGATCGCGGTCGTCGCCGCGGTGGCCGGGGCCGGCATCGGCTGGAGCCTCGCCCGGGCGGTCAACCCCCAGCATGCCGCGCAGGCGACGCAGCCTTCATCGCCGATCCAGGCCGTCGCCCCCAGCACGGGCTCGAGCAATTCGTCCACCGCCGCCATCGCGGCCAAGGTCAGCCCGGCCATCGTCGACATCAACACGACGGTCGGCAACGGGCAGGCCGCCGGGACGGGCATGCTCATCACCTCGACTGGCGAGATCCTGACCAACAATCACGTCGTCAGCGGCTCGACCAGCATCACCGTCGTGGTGCAGAGCCGCACCCAGTCCTACTCCGCACATGTGGTCGGCGTTGACGTCTCGGAGGACGTCGCGGTCATCCAGATCGACTCCAACGTTTCGGGCCTGCCCACGGTCACCATCGCCGACTCGTCCTCGATCAAGGTTGGCGACACGGTCGTGGCCATCGGCAACGCGCTCGGCCAGGGCGGAGCGCCGCACGTCACGCAGGGCCAGGTCACGGCGCTCGACCAGACCATCACCGCCAGCGAGGGGGGCAGCACCTCCGAGACGCTGAACGGAATGATCCAGAGCGACGCCGTCATCTACGCGGGTGACTCGGGCGGGGCGCTGGTCAACACCTCGGGCCAGGTCGTCGGCATGATCACCGCGGGGCAGGCGCAGGGCTTTCGCTCCTCAGCCTCGGACGTCGGGTTCGCCGTCGCATCCAACACCGCGCTCGGGGTCGTCAACCGGATTCGCGGCCACGAGCAGGCGACCGACCTGACGTACGGCCAGGTCGGATACCTCGGAGTGCAGGTCCAGTCGGTCGATTCCTCCAACGCCGCCTCGCTGGGCCGCAACGTGAGCTCAGGCGCCCTGGTCACCGCGACCCCGGCGTCGGGCACTCCGGCCGCCTCGGCCGGCATCGGGCGCGGCTCGGTGATCACCGGCGTCGGTGGTAGCGCAGTCACTTCCTCCGACTCGCTTGGCACGGCCGTCAAATCGCACCAGCCTGGCGATCGCGTGTCGGTGACGTGGATCGACCAGGGCGGCAGCCACACCGCGACGGTGACTCTCGCCGGAGTGAACCCCTAGATGTTCGACAGCGATTTGGCGCATGCCTGGCGTCAGGCGTGCGGAATCGCGCTCCTCCAAGCGCCCGGCTGACGCCAGACGTGCGGAAACAAGGCCGCCCGGCCTGATCTCTGAGGGGCTCCATTAACAAAGCAGGCCGATCTCGCCGGCCTGTATCCTTGACGGGTCGTGCGAATAGTCGTCAAGGACCCCGAGGAGTTCGAGCAGGCGCTGCGCGAGTTCCGCCGCAAGGTGCAGGAACAGGGACTCGTGCGCGAGATGCGACGGCGCTCGCACTACGTACCGCCGGCGGAGGCCCGCAAGATCAAAAGCCTCCGAGCGCGTCGACGGCGAACCCGCTAACCCAACATCAAGCTTTAGCGCACCGCTGCCGCCAGAGGCGCAGAAATCGGACCGCGCAAACGCCTCGCTGACGCCAAACGTGCGTAATTGGTCATCGCGGGCGCCCATTGCGAATCAGGTGGTCGTGTCCGGCCCTTCCTCAACGCTGGGGTCATCGAATACGCCCTCTGCAACCGCGATAGGCGCTCCCGCACGCAACGCAAGGTTGAGGGCATCGCTGGGCCTGCAGTCAAATACTTGCTCTCCGTTTTGGGCTTCGGTCGTCAGCTGGGCAAAAAATGTGGAATTGGATATCCGGACGACATCGGCCCGCACAACCCGGACACCATGCCGGTCGAATGTCTCCAGCATCAGATCGTAGGTCAGGGGTCGCTCCGTTTTGATTCCGTCTACATGGAGCTTGAGCGCGTTACCTTCAAAGCTGCCCACCCACAAGGGAACGCGGCGGCCCGTATCGGAAATAAGCGTGACAACATGAACTTCCTGAGGTTCTTCCGGCAGCATCGGCATCTTTTCGCGGAGCTCGATCCAGCGTTCAGCAGTAGGTACCTGGCTCTTCACCTGCTCTACTCGAACGGGCGTGAAACCTTCTCTGGCGGACTCATGTGGCTTTTTCACAATCGTGCCCTCCTTGACAATTCGATCGATCGACTCCAAGCGACCGGCGACCTGTGTCAGACGCTCCTCAAGTCGCGTCCGATGCGCGGCCAGGACTTCTCGTACGTTGGCTTCAGTTGGGTCAGCCAACAGGCGTTGGATGTCTCGTACTGGCATGTCGATTGACCGCAGGATGCCTATGACCTCGGCAGCCTCACTTTGGGCGGCCGCGTAGTAGCGATAACCCGACTCGGGATCGACACTTGCCGGCTGCAAGAGGCCGATTTCGTGGTAGTGCCGGAGGTGACTTACGGGGATGCCGCTTCGCCTGGAGAATCGGCCGATTGATTCCAATTCAGCCCGCCTCGGTACGCTCATTACCAAAGCGTGCAACTCTGGAGCGGTCGAGAGTCAAGGGCCCGGCGCTGGGCCGCGGTATAATCGCTGACGTTCGGTGACCATGGCGGAGGGGAGACACCCGTTCCCATTCCGAACACGGAAGTTAAGCCCTCCAGCGCCGATGGTACTGTCGGGGTAACCCGGCGGGAGAGTAGGTCGTTGCCGAGCACCTTAAGTCTCGCGGCCCTTCGGGGCGGCGGGACTTAATTTTTTCAGCCCAGGGCCGGCTCGGCGACGCTGTCGGCGTGCAGCTTCGGCAGCAGCACGTAGCACCGAATGGTCAACAGCACCAGCAGGCCGAGCAGGGCCACCAGCACGTCCAGCACCACCTGGCCGACCCGCGCGTGGAACAAGACGATCAGGACGCCCTCGGCCACGACTGCCAGCGCCAGCAGTGGCACGAAAACTCGGTCGTGCACGGCCATGAAGAACTGCACCAGCAGGTTGTCGAGCGCCAGCGCGAGCCCGATCACGCCGACAGGAAACACCAGCGGGATGGCGTCGCGAAAGCTCGGGCCGAAAAGAACGTTGACGACAAGCCCCGGCACCACCGCGAAGACCAGAAGCGCGGCGGCACCGAGCGCCGTGAGGATGCCGGCCGACGAAAGCAGGATGCGTCCGGGGTGCTGCTCCTTCGCGACCGCCTCGACGACACGCGGAAACAGCACCTGGCTGACGCTCAAGGTGAGGAAGTAAAGGATCGTTCCGATCTTGTTCAGCCCGCCGTAGATGCCGCCGTCGTGGCTGCTCAGATAGTGCTCGGCCAGGATGACGTCCTGGTTGTAGAGGATCTGCACACCGATGATTCCCGCGGCGGCGGTCAAGGAGAACCCGACCATGACGCGCAGCTGCACGCGTGTGCCGATACCGCGGAAATGGTCGCGCAGCGAGTAAAGGCCGAGCACGAAGACGATCGCGAGGCCGGCAAACACGGCCGCCATCGCGCCGGAGACTGCGTACCCCGCTTTGAGAAGGATGAAAACGACGGTCGTGCGGATGACCAGCTCGAGCGATAGGTTGAGCGCGAGAGGCGTGAATCGCTGCAGGCCCTGCAGGATGCCGCGCGGGATCGCCACCTGCCAGATCAAGGCGATGGAAAATCCCAGGATGAGGATCGGAATGGTCGAGCCGAGGTGCTCGAACGCCGCGATCGGCCGCGCGAACAGCGACGTCACGAGGATGAGCGCGAGGCAGGGGATCGCGATGAGCCGCACGGTGCGTGCGAGCAGCGAGCGGACACCTGGATCGCCGCGCGCGTTCAGCATCGCCGTGTAGCGGGCCAGCACAACGATGAGGATCAGCGCCGGCCCGGTGCCGACCGCATAGAGCGCGATCAGGAACGCGACCTGGCCGTAGGTCTCGGGTCCGAGGACTCGCCCGGCGATCGCGTGGTACACGAATCCACCGATGCCCGCGACAAGACCGCCAAGGAACAGGATCAGGTTTTGCCGGACCAACCGGTTCCGCTGGACCTGGGCCAGGCGCCGGCCAAGGCCCAGTCGCGCTCCGGTCTGCACTTCCGGGAGATTGTAGATGCGCTTACGCGGCGGCGCGTCCGGGGATAATTCCCATCC
>VBII01000236.1 GCA_005887735.1 Chloroflexota bacterium | reverse complement strand
GAAGTTCACGGCTTATGCCTCGGCGGCGGCGAATCCTCGAAGAACCGCCCTGACCAGGCGTCTTTTACCGTCATCGGTCGACTCGCTGATCATGGCACGCGGGGATTGGCGGCTCAAAAGTCAGACGCCGAGGATTCGGTGCAGCACCTCGCTGTCTCGCGCTCGCGCGGCCGGAAGCACCTCGACGATGCGCCCCTTCTCGATGAACGCCGCCCGGTCGGCGACGCGCAGCGCCATCTGGTGATTCTGTTCGGCCAGCAGGATTGACACGCCAGTCGATTTCAGCGTTCCGAGCAGGGTCCCGATCGACTGCACAAGCACCGGCGCAAGGCCCTCGGTGGGTTCGTCGAGCAGCATCACCCGCGGATTGCCCATCAGCGCGCGCCCGAGCGCGAGCATCTGCCGTTCGCCGCCCGAGAGGCCGCCCGCCATATTGTTCTTGAGGCCCTCGAGCTTGGGGAACAGCTCCCAGATCCGTTTCTTCGTCCAGCTGCGGTCGCCGCCGCTGGCGTGCGATGCGATCTCGAGGTTCTCGTCGACGGTCAGGTTCTGGAAGCAGCGCGCGCCGGAGGGCACGTAGGCCACTCCCTCGTGCGTCCGCCGGTGGGCGGGCCATCCGCTCATGTCGCGACCTCCGACGCTGACCGATCCGGAAGCGCCCGGGAGAAGTCCGGTGATCCCGCGGATGATGGTTGTCTTGCCGGCGCCATTGCGGCCGAGCACCGCGAGCAGCTTGCCATCCTCGACCTCGACGCTGAAGTCGAAGACGACATGGCTCTTGCCGTAGCGGACGTTAAGTCCCTCGACCTTGAGCATGACTACGCGCCCAGCTCCTCCTGCTCCAACTCCCCCAGGTAGACCTTCTGCACGTCGGGGTCGCGCCGGATCTGTTCCGGCGTGCCCTCGGTGAGGACGCGGCCCTGATGCATCACCGTGACGGTGCGAGCCGTGCTGAAGACTACGGACATGTCGTGCTCGCAGAAGAGCAGCGTCAGGTGGCGCTCCGTGGCCAGGCGCCGGACGAGCTCCATCGCCTTGTCCGTCTCGTAAGCGGACATCCCGGCCGTGGGCTCATCGAGCAGCACGAGTTTCGAGCCCAGCGCGAGCGAGATTGCGATCTCGATGGCGCGCTGATCGCCATGGCTCAGCTGACCGGCGGGGAGGTCCGCCCACGCTCCCAGGCCGACGGCTTCAGCGAGCTCCTGCGCCTCGGCGTAGAAGATGCGATTCGCAAACCCGATCGGCCGGACGGTGTAGCCGGCGTGCGCGAGCATGGCGAACTGCAGGTTCTGACGAACGGTCAGCTTCGGGAATATCGTCGTGATCTGGAAGGCGCGACCGATGCCGGTCCGCGCGATCACGTGAGGCGCCTTGCCCGTGATGTCGCGTCCGTCGAATTTCACGGTGCCCGAGGTGGGCTTCAGCTGACCGGTGATGAGGTTGAAGAGGGTGGACTTGCCGGCCCCGTTGGGACCGATGATGGCGTGCCGGTCGCCCTGCTTGACCTCGAGGCTCACGTCCTCGACCGCGCGCAAGCCGCCGAAGCGCCGGCTCAGGTGGTCGATCTGAAGCAAGGTCTGCCCGGGATGCACCTCCTCGGCCTGAATCGCATCGGTGGCGAGCGCCTTGCGGACGTCGAACAAGCGAATCGCCTCGCCCGAGCTTTCAGCAGGCGCCGCTTCCGCCTTCTCGCCGCGATGGAAACGTTCGCGCAGGCGCAGGAACACCGTCGGCGCGTCCGAGATGCCGCCGGGCACAGCCAGCACCACGCCCAGCACGATGGCGCCGAGGATGATGTCGAACTGGTATGGGAACTGCTTGGAGACCGCGTTGTCCAGCACCACGTAGATGAAGGCGCCGACCGCAGGCCCGAGGAACGTGCCCGTTCCGCCGAGGAGTGACACGACGACCGGCTGCGCGTTGGCCGTCCAGTAGAGCATCTCGGGGTATGCCTGCTGCTGGTACAGCATGAAGAGGCCTCCCGCCATGCCGGCGAACAGCGACGCGATCGTGTAGATGGCCAGCTCGTACACCTTTACGTTGATGCCGATCGCCGCGGCGCGCTGCCTGTTCTCGCGGATGGCCAGCAAAGCCGCGCCGAACGGCGAGCGCACGAGGAGGAACATCAACAACAGGCACACGCCGACGATGGCCGCGGTGAAGTAGTAGAGCGTCGTGTAGTCGCTCAGCTGGTCGGGCAAGGTGACCGAGATGCCGTTGTCGCCTCCGGTGAAGTCGTACCAGCTGAAAGCGAGCGAGAAGAGCAGCTGGGAGATGGCGAGCGTAAGGAGCGAGAAATAGAGTCTTACCGCCCGCTGCGCGACAAGGCCGGTCACCACGCCGACCACCGCCGCAGCGAACGGCGCCGCGGCAAGGCCCACCAGGATCGGGAGGTGATAGCGCTTGAAGATCAGGGCGACCGTGTAAGCGCCGACGCCGTAGTACGCGGCGTGCGCGAACGAGACCATGCCCGTGTAACCGAGCATCAAGTTGTAGGAGATCGCCCACAACGCAAGAACCAGCGCCGAGGTGCCCAGGAAGATCTGAAATCGCGAGCTCGCGTCCGGGTTCAGGTTCTCGTCGAGGCCGGCCAGCGGAGGAATCAGGGCCGCGAACAGGAAAAGGACGAGCACCACTCCCCAGCGCACCCGGTCGCCGCGGGAGCGCGGAAGGAGGCGGATCAACTCTCGGGCAGGCCGAACAGGCCGCGCGGCCGGACGATCAGGACCGCGGTCATGATGATGAAGACGAACGCAAGCGCGAACGGGTTGGTGGCGGGGATGACGAGGCCGAACGAGATCACCATGCCCACGATCAGCGCACCGACAGCCGAGCCGGTGATGCTGCCGAGGCCGCCGATGACGCTGATTGCGAAAGCGAGGACCAGCACGTCGGTGTCGATGCTCGACCCCACCGCCTGGCTTGGCGCGACGATCGATCCTCCGAGCCCCGCCAGCGCGGCGCCGATCATGAACACGGTGGTGTAGAGCCGGGTGACGTTGACGCCGGTGGCGTTCAGAAGGTCCGGATCCGCGACGGCGGCTCGGATGTTCCGGCCGAGGTTCGTGCGGTAGAGCATCGCCCACACGCCGCCGCCGATGGCGATCGCGGCACCGATCATGAAGAGCGAATAGCTGGCGTAGCTGTAGCCGCCCAGGTCGATGTGACCCGGGATCGGCGAAACGATGGTTCGGTAGTTGGCGCCGAAGACGATCCGCACCGCGCCCGCGATGATCAGGCTGACGGCGTAGGTGCCAAGCAGCTGGACCAGATGCTCCCGGCCGTAAACGCGCCTCAGCACCAACACCTCAACGACTCCTCCGATCGCGCCGGCGACCGCGACCGCGAGGAGCATTCCTCCCCAGAAGCCAAGGCTGGCGCCCAGCTGGTTGCCGATGTGACGCGCAGGGCACCGAACACAAGGGACAGTCCCGCCGCCACGATGAACAGGTAGGCCGCATTGGCCAGCCCGCCCACCGCGAACAGCAGGACCTGACCTGGCGTCATATTCGCTCTTGTTTCTCGGTGGGTCTGACTAGCTCGCTTTCCAGTACGGACACAGGGCAAAGCTCGCGGTCGTGGGATCGCCCGCCTTCGCGTCGCACTGGTTGCCCTTGATCTGGTCGACCATCTGAAGCGGCATCAGCAAGTCGTCGCCTTTGAGGTTCGTCACGTCTTTGAGGACCGGGAACGGATAGGTTCCGCCGGAGCTTGTCGTTGTGCCGGTGGTCTCGCCGACGTTGGCCTGCAGCTCGTCGGGGCGGATCGTGAACTTGTATCCGCGCAGGCTGTCGAACGCGTGGCCGCTGATCTGTTTGACGACCTGGTCCGCGTCGAAGCTCTTAGCCGCGTTCGCGGCCTGTGCCCAGAGCATGAACGCGTCGTAGTCCATGACCGCCCAATCGGAGGGGTACTCACCGCTGAACTTCGCGCGGTAGCGGCTGATGAAGTCGGTGAGCCTGGCGTTGTTGTTCTGCAGCGCGAAGAACGGAGCGCGCATGTATGCGTGCATGCCCTCCGGGTACTGGGAGCCGAGCGCGTTCAGCTCGTCGACCGAAACCAGCGTCGTCATCGGGTACTTGGCGAAGAACTGCGGGTCGACCGCGAGCGCCTGCTTGATGAAGTTGATCTCGTCGGCGGCGAAGATGTTGGAGTAGACGAGGTCAGGCTTCGCGGCCTGGATGGCGTTGATGGTGGAGTCCCAGCGTGGATTGGTCGGAAACGGCACGTACCAGGTGCTGGGATCGTTCACGATTTGGGCGCTCGAGTTGGCCTTCTTCAAGGCCGCCACAAACGCGTTGGTCTCCGAGACTCCGAACAGGTACTTGGGCGAGACGATGAAGATCTTGCCTACGTTCAGCTTCGCCGCGAGCCGGCCCGCGGCAGTGCCTTCCATGTAGGTGTTGGGGACGATCGACACCCAGTAGGGGTTGACGATGTCGGGCTGCATGGTCAGCTGCCAGCTGTTGCAGGTGGCATCGATCGTGATGACCTTGTTCTGCTTGGCGATCGGGCTTTCGGCCAGGCACTGAGCCGACGTCACCGAGCCCATCAGGGCGACTACGTTGTCCTGCAGGATCATGTTCTTGGTATTGCTCACCGCCTGCGGGACGGTCGTGCCATCGTCCTGGATGTCCATCTCGATCTTGTAGCCGTTGACGCCGCCCTTGGCGTTGATGTCGTCCGCAGCGAGCTGGAGTGACTGGCTGACCGCATGACCGTAGAGAGCCGACTGGCCGGTCAACGGCGCCGAATAGCCGACTTTTTTAGTGCCCTTGAAGCTCTGGGGCTGGTTGCCGGAGGGCTGGCCGCCACAGGCGGCGACGACGACCGTCACGGCCAGGGCTAGCGCCACCCAGACGAGTGGCCTGACGCTGCGCGGTACCAAGGTCATATTTCCTCCCCTGCTGGTTGCGGGGACGCCTTCTGGAGGCCGTTTCCGGCCCGTGCCCCCCAGCCACGATATGGTAGTTCGCGGCCCGCCAACCGTCGAGATGCGGGTTGGCCAGGGCACAACGCCCCGAGTAGCGGGCGGGGGTATATAACGCGAACCGCGGCATCCTGATCGGGGGTCATCGCAGCGGGAGACGGGGGTTAACGTCCCAAGTACCAATTCCCCGTCCAAGTCACCTACCGCATCGCTTTACGGGCTTGCAGCGCGCGGCCGACCATCGATACGACCGCCGCCGGAGCGTCGAGAACGTCTCCGGCGGTGAAGCGGAGAAGTCGGTACCCGGCATCGATCAGCCGGTTCTGGCGGCGATTGTCTGCGGCGAGGCTCTCGCGATGCGTTGCGCCGTCGTACTCGATCGCGAGCCGAGCGTCGGGATAGTAGAGGTCGGGGCGTGCCAGGAAGAGCCCGAAATCATCGCGAAGGGAAACCTGGCTCCTCGGATGCGGCAGTCCAGCCAGAACCAGGAGCAGTCGTAGTCGCGTCTCCATCACGCTCT
>VBII01000235.1 GCA_005887735.1 Chloroflexota bacterium | reverse complement strand
GCCAGTTCGAGTGTGCGCTTCAGGCGCCGTACCCCTCGGTACCCGGTGTGGGTGCTGGCCCAATCACGAAGCCGGCCGCTGTTGACCAGGCGACCATGCAGCGCCGTATCCAACAACGCGACGGCGTCGGTCAAAGGAAGCCTGCACGCGAGGTCTGCAATGGTCCTAACGGCGGACGTGGCCCGAAGTCCACGCCGGATCGACGTCTCCGCCGCGAGAATGCGGCGGCGGCGGACGACCACCCCAACGAGCCTCGAGGTGCTGTTTGTACTGGGCACCGCGGCCTCGATCGGGCTGCATGGTGGGATGTCGAGACCGTGAAGCCAGGCAGCGGTGGGTCCGGTGAAGACCGCCGCGTCAGGCAGACGAAGCTTTGCGGCGATCAACCGCGTCATTGGCGCCTCGGCGATCTCATGCCAGGCATAGAT
>VBII01000237.1:6966-10257 GCA_005887735.1 Chloroflexota bacterium | reverse complement strand
GTCCTGCCGCCATACGTGCGAAGAGAGCAAGTAATTGAGGGAGGCGATCGGACGCCGCCACGGAATCGTCCGCGTCACCTTCAACCACTTCGCGTGCTGGTTGAACATCGAGTCGATGATGTGGATAAACGCCTCGTAGCAATCGAAAAGCCCATGGCGCCCTGTGAGCAGGTAACCCTCGAGCCAACCCTCGCACATGTGCTCGCTGAGCACTTCCATGACGCGCCCGTCCGGGCCGAGATGATCGTCTCCGGGCACAACCTCCGCGTCCCAGGCCCGGTTGGTCGCTTCCAGCACCGCGCCCAGCCGGTTTGAGACGGTCTCGTCGGGGCCCATGATGCGAAAGTTGTCGGGGTTGTTTTTCACCACGTCCCGCAGGTAGGTGCCCAGGACTCGAGTCGCCTCGCCGAGCGTCGTGCCTGGCCTGGTCACCGTAACGGCGTACTCGCGGAAATCGGGCAGCCGCAGGTCCTTGAGCAGCTCACCGCCGTTGGCGTGGGGATTGGCGCTGAGACGGCGGTCACCTCGCGGAGCCAGCTGGGCCAGCTCGTTGACGAGCTTGCCCGAGGCGTCGAAGAGCTCCTCGGGATGGTAGCTGCGCATCCAGTCTTCGAGGATCTTCAGGTGACCGGGCTCTGATTCGAAATCGGTGACCGGGACCTGATGCGCGCGAAACGTGCCTTCCACCTGGACTCCGTCGACGGTCTTGGGACCGGTCCAGCCTTTCGGCGTGCGCAGGATGATCATCGGCCACACCGGACGCTCATGGTCCGACCCGCGTTTGATCCTGGCGATCTCGTCCAGGCACCACTCCAGTGCCGCCGCCATCTGCTGGTGCACCTTCATCGGGTCGTCGCCGCTGACGATCACCGGCCTGTGCCCGTAGCCCTCCATCAGCTCGATGAGCTCGTTCTCCGGGATGCGGGCGAGCACGGTCGGGTTGGCGATCTTGTAACCGTTCAGGTGAAGGATCGGCAGCACGACACCGTCGCGTGCCGGATTCACGAACTTGTTGGAATGCCAGCTCGCGGCCAGCGGTCCGGTTTCCGCCTCGCCGTCGCCGATGATGCAGAAGACGGTGAGATCTGGGTTGTCGAACGCCGCGCCATACGCGTGGACCAGCGCGTAACCGAGCTCGCCTCCTTCGTGGATCGACCCCGGAGTCTCAGGCGCGTTGTGGCTCGGTATTCCGCCCGGAAATGAGAACTGGCGAAACAGCTTGCGCAGCCCTGCCTCGTCCATCGTCACGTCCGGATAGCGCTCCGAATATGTGCCCTCGAGGTACGCGTTCGCGACGCCGGCGGGTCCGCCATGGCCGGGTCCCATGATGTAAATCGCATCCAGCTCGCGTCGCTTGATCACGCGGCTCGCATGGGCGTAGATGAGGTTCAGCCCGGGAGTCGTGCCCCAGTGGCCGAGCAGGCGAGGTTTCAGGTCCTCCAGCCCCAGCGGCGTCTTCAGGAGCGGGTTGTCCAGAAGGTAGATCTGGCCGACCGACAGGTAGTTGGCCGCCCGCCAGTAAGCGTGAATGAGCCGGAGTCCCTCGGCGTCGAGTGGATGGATGCCCGTCAAGACAGGCGACGTGGCCATCCTGGTCTGCTTCATCCCGCACCCCTCATGATGCTCGGTTATGGCTGACGTCCGCCCGGTAGTCGTGATCGCGGCGCTCGCCCAGGAGGCGCACGCACTGGTGCGCAGGATGGTTGCGGCGGCGATGGCGGCCCAGTACGCATGCGACGTGTTCAAACCACGATGCCTTATCGCAATCGGCCTGGCCGGCGCCCTCGAGGGCGGCAGGCGCCGCGGACGGGTGATCGTCGCCACCGGCGCCATGCAGCACGACATCGACGGCCGGCCTTTGACCGACGCCAAGGGCGTTGTTCCAGGCCTCGGCATCTCGATCATCCCGGCCAATCCCGCGGTGGCCGAAACTCTGCTCCGGTCGGCACGCTACAAATCAGAGGACGCGGTCTCCGGTCTGGTCCTGACCGGAGACCAGATCGTCACGTCGCGCGCGGTCCGCGACGGACTGGCGCGCGAATTTCCCGAAGCAACATGCGTAGACATGGAAACTGCCGCGATCGCCCAGGTCGCGCATCAGAACGGTTTGCCGTGGTCGGCCCTTCGCGTGACTTCTGACTCCGCCGATGAGACGTTCGACCTGAAGGGCGTAATCGGATTCGGCGTCGACACCGCCGCCAACCTTTTCGAGAGCATCATTCACGCGGTGGTTGACGAGCTCTGAGCGACGACACACTGCGCTGGCTTTCAGCCGAGGAGATCGGGCAGCGCGTTCGGCCAGGGGAGCTCGATCCGCAATCAGTCGTTGACGCACACCTCGAAGCCATCGAGAGACACGACCCCCGAATCCACGCTTACGTCTATGTCGACCGTGCCGCTCGGGGGCAGCGCCACCACTACGGCGGGGTCACGGTGGCGGTCAAAGACAGCCAGCCCGTGGCGGGAATGCCTTACACATACGCGACGCCGTCGTGGCGCCACCGCATCGCGGCCGAGGACGCGGTGCCCGTGGCGCTGGCCCGGCGAAGCGGCGTAGTCGTGCTCGGCAAGACGAACCTGCCCGAGCTTGCGGCCTCGATCGGCACTACGAACACGATGTTCCCTCCGACCCAAAATCCTTGGCGCGAGGGTTTCACCCCGGGCGGCTCGAGCGGAGGGAGCGCGGCCGCTGTGGCCGCCGGCATGTGCACCTTCGCTCTCGGCGGAGACACTGGCGGCTCGATCCGCATCCCGGCTTCGTGTTGCGGCGTCGTCGGCCTGCGGCCGACGCCCGACCGCGTGGCGAGCGAGGAGGTCGACGCGACGGTCCTTCAATCTCGCGGCCCCCTCGCCAGGACGGTGAACGATGCACGTGTGCTCTTTGGGTTGATGACCGATACACAGCCGAAACAGGGCACCGAACGCCTGACGAAGTTCGTCGGCGTGGCAAGCTCGGGCGCGGACCCCGCGTGTGAAGCCGCGTGCCGCCGCGCCGCTCGGGCACTCGAGCAGGCCGGGCACCACGTCGAGGACATCGACTGGGATCCGCAGCCTGTGACGGAGGGCTACGGCGTAGTGCGCCGCGCGAGCATGGCGAGCTTCCCTGCCGATCTGTCAACTTTCGGGCCGGGCATCCAGAAGCTCGCCGCCGAGGGGCGCGGCCTGACCGCGATGGACTACTTCCGCGCCTTTGAGTCCGCCACCGACGCGGCCAACCGTGCGGTAGGCGTGCCACTCCAGACGCGGTACGACTTTCTGCTCACGCCGACCCTGGGGCTGCTGCCGATGGAG
>VBII01000237.1:0-6956 GCA_005887735.1 Chloroflexota bacterium | reverse complement strand
GTGGGCACGGTACGTGCAGTTCGTGCTGCCGGTGAGCTTCGCGCGAGTTCCCGCCGTCTCGATACCTGCCGGCTTGCACGACGGCCTGCCGGTCGCAGTGCAGCTGGTCGGGCGCTTCGCACAGGAATACGAGCTGCTGGACTTCGCTGAACGGCTCGAGAAGATGCCCGGATTCGGGTTCCAACAGCCGCCTGGTGTGGATTGAGGAGAAGTGATGAAAGCACAGCGGGTTGAGATGTTCGTATGTCCCTCGGCAACTCCCGCTGACACCTCAGAACTGCAGACGCTCGCCGATTCCGGGAAGA
Source organism: Chloroflexota bacterium (assembly GCA_005887735.1). GTDB lineage: Bacteria > Chloroflexota > Dormibacteria > Dormibacterales > Dormibacteraceae > 40CM-4-65-16. The sequence continues at coordinate 6,651 of VBII01000237.1, read as the reverse complement.
TCAAGCCCGACACGCTCGTCGCGCTGGTCGGCAAGACAGAGGGCACCGGCGCGCACGACGACTGGGGTCGAGTCTGGGCGGACGTTTCCCTTCGCGACTGGACGGTGCGGTTTCTGGGCGTCCCGGTCGATGACGTCGCGAAGCACGTCATATTCGTCCTCTCGGGGGGCTGCCCCGGAGTGATCACCCCGCACATCGCGGCCGTGACGCGGGAATGGGTAGATGTCCCCGACCAGCCTGGCGGCGAAAAGCGGCTGGTGGTCGGTCGCGCCGGCTCCGAAGCGATGGCGCCCGAGGAGGTTGGGCGCATGGGCCAGATCCGCAAGGTGGCTCAAGCGACGCACGCAGCGATGGCGGACGCAGGTTTGAGTGACCCCAAGGACGTCCACCTGGTGATGGTCAAGGTGCCGGGCCTGACGACCGGAAGCATCAGGGACGCCGAGTCGCGTGGCAAGACGGTGGTCTCACACGACCTCACGTTCGGCCCCGAGGGCGCCGGCGTGTACGCCAACGATGCAGCCGCGCTTGGTGTCGCGATGGCGCTCGGCGAGGTTCCCGCCTCCAAGCTTTCCGATGAAGTTGTGCGCCGCGACTGGGACCTGTACTCCGAAGTTGCGATGACATCATCCGGCGGCGAGAAGCGGCACGGCGAGGTCGTGGTTTTCGGCAACTCGACCACGTCGCGCAGCCACCTCACGATCGGGCATGCCGTGACGAAGGACTTCATCGACGCCGAGGGCGTGCGCAACGCGCTGCGGGCGGCCGGCCTTCGCTTCAAGGACGGACTTCCAGACGAGTCAGACCTGAGTCGCCTGGTGCACGTCTTCGCCAAGTCGGTGATCCCCGGCAGCGACCAGGTCCGCGGCCAGCGCATCACGTTGCTCGACGACGCGGACGCGTATCAGATCGGCAAGGCGCTCGGAGGCATGCTCGTCGCGTCCGTCACGGGCCGAACCACGAACTACGTGAGCGGAGGCGAGCGCAACTCGCACCAGGGCCCGCCGGGCGGCAACATCGTGGCCGCTGTAGTCCGGGATTCCGCACCGCTGACGCCAGACGTGCGGAATTAGATGGGGTGAGACGCACGGCTGACGCCAGACGTGCGGAATTCGATGGATCAGGCGGTGGTGAGGATCTCCACGTCCGGCGCGCTCGTCAGGCTCGACATGATCTCGCGCTGAAAACCGGCGAACTCCGGCTGGGCGTTGTATTTGTCCATCGCCTCGAGGGATTGCCAGCGCGAGACGAGGATGAGCTGTTCTTCCTTGCGGTCGGATGACGTGACCTGCGCGCCAAAGCATCCAGGCGCGTCGCGCATCGACTCGGCCACCGCCCTCAACAGGCCGGCAACCTCATCGCGACGGCCATCCGCGGGTTGGTGTCTGGCAATCCGTAAAACACCGGCGTGGTCGTTCACCTCTTCAGCATAGAAAGCTCGAACAGCTTCAGCGGCGAAAGCGGCATCTCGGCGATCGGTATGCCCAGCGCTTCCTCGATCGCCGACGCGATGACGGCGCCGACCGGGATGACCCCTGCCTCCCCCGCACCCTTCACGCCCAGAGGATTGAGCGGCGACGGCGTCTCGAAGTGGTCGATCTCAATCGGCGGGATCTCGGTCGCGTACGGGATGAGGAACTCCATGAACGAAGCGTTGCGGAGCTGACCGTCCGCGTCGTAGGCCAGGCGCTCGTAGAACGCACCTCCGATGCCCTGCGCGACGCCGCCTTCGATCTGGCCCTGCAGCACGAGCGGGTTGATGACCCGGCCACAGTCATGCACCACGACGTACTTGAGGATCTCGAGCCGGAAAGTCCTGGGATCGACCCGGACGTAGGCTGCGTGGCAGCCTGATGCCCAGGTCGATCCGGGCGGGCTGTAGTAGCCGGTCGCCTCGAGGCCCGGTTCCTCGCCGCCGTGCAGCGGTGGACCTGACCGCGGTTTGGATGCGAACTGCGTCGCGGCCTCAGTTCCCCCGCCGAACGCGTAACGGACCGGATTCGACAGGACGGCGACCGCCGCCAGCGGGATCCCGCGATCCGTCGATCCCTTGACACGCACCCGTCCGCCGACCAGCTCGAGGTCGTCGGGATTGGCTTCCAGCTGCTCAGCCGCGATCTGTTTCGCCTTGGTGGCGACCATTCGCGCAGCCACATGCATCGCGTTGCCCGCGGTCACAGCACCACGTGAGGCGAAGGTGCCGACGCCCCAAGAGAAGCGGCGCGTGTCACCGCTGCTGACCACTACATCCTTGACGTCGACTCCGAGCTCGTCGGCTACAACCTGCGCCCAGACCGTCGCGTGAGCCTGGCCCTGGCTTGGGATCCCGGTTGCGGCGACGACCTTGCCGGAGACGAGCACCTGGACGTGCGCTCCTTCGTACGGACCGACGCCCGTGCCTTCGACGTAAATTCCCAGGCCCATGCCGACGTGGTCACCCGGCGGCTTCGGACCGAGCATCTCGAGTGCGCGCTCGAGCAGCCTTGGATAGTCGCCGCTGTCGTAGACGACCGTGTTGCCGTCCTGCCAGGCGACCCCGACGTCATAGGGAAACTGGTCGGCCTGGATAAGGTTGCGCCGCCTCACCTCGGCGCGGTCCAGACCAAGCTCCGAGGCGATGAAATCGAGCGAGCGCTCCATGACGAAGCACGCGTGCGGTCTTCCGGCGCCGCGATAAGGCGAAGTCGGCGTGGCGTTGGTGTAGACGTCGCGAAAACGCACGCGATAGTTGGGGATCCGATAGGGGCCGGGCACCTGCCCGGCCGTGATGATCGGCAGGATGATGCCATACGGCGTGTAGGCGCCGCCGTCGTGCACGAAGTCGTCGCTCAGCGCCAGCACCCGACCGCTGTCGTCGAAGCCGACCTCGACCTCGTGCACCTGTCCGCGCTCCTGGTTGACGGCGGTGAAGTGCTCTTGGCGATCTTCCGTCCACTTGACGGGCCGGCCGAGCTGCATCGCGGCGAAAGGCACGAGGAGCTCGTCGGGGTAGAAGAGCATGATCTTCGGCCCAAAGCCGCCGCCGACGTCAGGCGCGATCACCTCGACGTTCGACTCCGGAAGGCCGAAAAGGACCGCCAGGCCGCCGCGGATCGAGGTCGGCGATTGGGTCGAGTCGTAGACCGTCAGCTTGTGCTCGGCCGCCGACCAGCGCGCCCAGACGGCGCGCCCCTCCATCGGGCTCGCCGCGCCTCGCTCGTATCGAAATCGCAGCTGCTTGCGACGCGGCGCGCTTCTCATCGCCGCGTCGACGTCGCCTACTTCCTGCAGCATCTCGGCCGCCACGTTGCCCGGCACGTCGTCGTGCACTAGGTGGTCGGCGCGGGCACCGGCCTCCGGCGTGACGACCACCGGCAACGGGTCGTAATCGACCGCCACCAGCTCCGCCGCGTCCTCTGCCGCGTACCTGTCGGCCGCCACGACGAACGCGACCGCTTCGCCCGCGTAGCGGACGATCTCCGAGGCCAGGCAGCGTTGGGTGCGGCCGTGGGTGAGGTTTGGATGCGGGATCAGCAGGGGGAGGTCGAGCCCGCCGAAGGGGAGGTCGGCGGCGGTGTACACCGCGACCACGCCGGGCATCTCGCGCGCGGCGCTCGTGTCGATGGAACGAATTCGGGCGTGCGCGTAGGGCGAGCGGACAAAGCAGCACTCGAGCGCGCCTTCACCGATGTCGTCGGTGAAGCGGCCATGACCGCGGAGCAGGCGGTCGTCCTCCACGCGCTGGACAGGTGCGCCGAACCAGCGGGTTGTCATGTTCCCCCCTCTCCCCGACCCTCCGCCCTGAGGGGGGAGGGAGAAAGCTCGGCGGCTCTCTTTACGGCGCGCCGGATCGATGCATAGCCTGTGCAGCGGCACAGGTTGCCGGCGATGCCTTCATCGATCTCCTGCACATTGGGGTTCGGGTGCTGCGCCAAGAGCCCTACCACCGACATCACGAACCCGGGCGTGCAGAACCCGCACTGCAGGCCGTGGCACTCGTGAAAGGCCTGCTGCACCGGATGGAGCGCCTGGCCGTCACCGGCGAGACCCTCGATCGTCATGACGTCGTGGCCCTCCGCCTGCACTGCGAGCATCAGGCACGAGCGGACTGGTGCGCCGTCGAGCAGCACAGTGCAGCACCCGCAGACACCGTGCTCACAGCCGACGTGCGTTCCGGTCAGGCCGAGGTCGTGGCGGAGATGGTCGGAGAGCAGGCGGCGCGAAGCACCTGGCGATGGGTACTCGATTCCATTCACCTTCACGCGGCGAATGCCCTCTCGGTGAGGACGCGGACCAGGTGGATTCGAAACTCTGGCGTCGCCTCCAGATCGCCGCTGGGCTGGAGTCCGCTCGCCGGGTCGCTGGGATCCGCGAGCACAGGCGTCGGCGCCACTCCAAAAAGGGCCAGCCTGGATCCCGCGCGGACCACGCCCGCCAGCGCGAAGTCGCCGTGCCGGCGCGATTCCTCGAGGATCGCGAACGGTTCGCCAAGCGCGGGAAACCAAGCTTCAACCATCACCTCGTCGGGGGCGAGGGTGGTCTCGAACACGCCCGCGAAGAGCTCGCCGGCCGGGATCGTGCGCTCGCCGCGGCTCGACCTAACGACCACGTTGCCACCGAGCGCGAGCAGCACCGCCGGCAGCTCCGAGGCCGCGTCGGCATGGGCCAGGCTGCCGCAAACCGTGCCCCGGTTGCGGATGACCCGATGCGCGACGAACCCCAGCGCGGCGCTCAGCAGCGGGCAGATGCGAGCCACGAGCTCCGAGTCCTCCACCGCCGCCTGGCGCGCCAGCGCCTGCACCGCCACGCCGCCGTCGCGCTCGTAGATGCGATCGAGATTTGCGATTCGATTGATGTCAACCAGGTGTTGTGGCCGGGCCAGGCGGAAGTTGAGCAGCGGAATCAGCGACTGACCGCCGGCGAGGATCTTGGCGTCCTCGAGGGAGCCCAGCAGAGAGCAGACGTCGTCGACGCCGGCCGGCGCGTGGTACTCGAACGGCGCCGGCTTCACTCGTCGAGCATCGCGACGGCTCGGCACAGGGCAGCCTCGCCGCCCTGGAAGCGCCACGGAAAGCAGCCGAACCGGATCTTGCGGTCCAGCACTTCGTCGAGCTGCCCACCCAGGTTCTCGATGTGGATCACGTCATGCGGGAAAAGCAGCGTATGCATGATCTGATAGTCCTGCTTGGGGAAGATCTCGTCGAGGCTGCGGCCCAGCTTTTTCTCCGCCTCCTCCGCCTCATCGGCGCGGATGCGCCGGATGACGGTGTTCATGGGATGGTCGGCGCTGCCCGTGTCGACCGCGATCCAGCGCACACCACGCTGCAGCACCCATTCCGCGAAAGCCCGCGCCGGGCCGGGATGGCGGATGAAGTATCGCGTCTCGTCCACGCGAGAGCGGTCGGTCCAGTTCTCGGGGTAGTAGCGGTGGTACCCGGTGCGGATGATGAGTATGTCGCCGTGCTCGATCTTCAGGCCGGTGTCCTTCTCCCATCGCTCGAAATGCTCCGGCCCGTAGAGGTCGTAGTCGCCGACGTCCATGCGCTGCAGGTCAACGACGCATGCGGTGCCGATCAGGAAGTCGAGCGGCAGGTCGCCGATGAACTTGCCGCCGGTGAGGAAATGGGCCGGAGCGTCGAGATGCGTGCTGACGTGCAGCGTCATCGTGATCTCCTGCCCTCCGGCCCGGTCGAACGCGAGGTGCTTGATCCAGCGGATCGCGGGCCCCGGATAGCCGGCAAACGCCGGCGTGTGCAGGGCGAAGTCCTGGGTGAGGTCGAGGAACTTCATCTGGCGAGCAACGAGCGCTGGACCTTGCCCATCGCGTTGCGCGGCAATCGGTCCAGCGTTATCACGCGCTTGGGGCACTTGTAAGACGCGAGGCGCTCGTGCGCGAACGCGATGAGCTCGCTCTCCACCAGCCGCGCCGAGGGAGAAGGCACTACATATGCGGTGACCTCTTCGCCCCACTTGTCGCTGGGTACTCCCGCGACCGCGACCTCCTGCACCGCGGGGTGTGCCTCGAGCACAAGCTCCACCTCGCGCGGATAGACATTGAATCCGCCGGTGATGATCAGCTCCTTGATGCGGCCCCGGATCGCCAGGGTTCCGTCTTCACCGATCTCGCCGACGTCGCCGGTTCGAAAGAAACCGTCGGGCGTGAACGCTTCCGAGGTCTCCTGCGGGTTGCGCCAATACCCTTTGAACACCTGGTCGACGCCCGGAAAGGGATAGCCGACACGGCCAGGCTGGCGCGGACCGTCATAGGGATTGGTCACGACGATGCCGCCCTCGGTGATCCCGTAGCGCTCGACCGGGGCCTGGGCGAGAAGTCGCCGGCAGCGCTCGAACAGCGCGGGCGGAAGCGGGGCCGAGCCGCATACGAAAAGGCGTACATGTGAGAGGTCGGTGGGATTCTCGTCCAGCCAGTCGCACAGGCGGTGGTACATGGATGGGACCCCGAAGAACATCGTGCCGCGCTCCGCATCATCTCGGGTCAGCTCGGCCACCACCGCCTCGGGGGTGAAGGGGACGAGCGTGGCGCTGCCCCCGCTCAGCAGGGTGCCGTGCAGCCCCATGCCGAGACCATGGAGATGGAAGAGCGGAAGCGCGTGGACAAGCACGTCTCGCGAGGTCCATCTCCAGACCTCGAGAGCGCCGCGACCCTGGGCCAGG
>VBII01000234.1 GCA_005887735.1 Chloroflexota bacterium | reverse complement strand
CCAGCTCGTCGGCCCGAAGCCGGATCCCGGCCTTCACCACTGAGGTCAGCCCGTGGAAAGGCTCGACCGTAATTCGGAGGTTCTTGGCGGCAAGCGTGTGGGTCCACGTGCCGGCGACCGTTCCGTCGACGAGCACAACCGCTGAGATCCAGCCCGCCGTCCGGCTCACCCTGGGCGCGAACGCGCGCTCGAAGAGGTGATCACGCGAAGCGTGACCGAGGATGTAGGGGTCGAAAGCGGGGAGCAGGCTGGTGGACGATTCCACCTTGGCCCGCTGGATCGCGGCGAGGTCGGCCGCCAGGACGTCAAGGCGGGCGCCCTCCACCGAAACCGGCTGCAGCTCGGCGGCCAGGGCTGACCAGGCGGCATTGCCCACCCCGGGCCACGCACCCCACCAGCGGGCAAAGTCGGACTTCGTGGCCGGGCCGTAGGCCCGCAGGTAGCGGCGCGCCACCTCGGCCAGCCCGGCATCGGGATCGACGGCGCGCCACGACTTGAGCCACGCCTCTGGGCGAACGAACGTGACGCTCTGGCCGCGGTTCGGGCCGAAGCAGAGCCGGCCGCTGCGGGCGGCGGGCTTGAGCATTCCTCCCCACCCCGACCCGAGGAGCTCGCGCACCCGCTCCGACTTGCCCCTGCCAACAACCGCGATGAGCTCTTCCCTGGTCAGAGGCTTGCCGTCGAGGGCGGCTCCGACCTCGGCGACGATCCGCCAGAACTCTGGCTCGCTGACCTGCATGAACTTCAGCCAGGAGGGCCGCATCTGCGACACCCACCTCGTGCTCATAGCGGCCGTGTACGCGGGCAGATCCGCGGAGCGAGCGAGGTGAAGGGTCCCGCGCATGAGCCAGGTCTTGACGAGCGTGCGGTCCGTCCACAGGGCCTCACGCACGTCCGCGACGGTGCAGTTGACACGTACGGCGATCTGCAGCTCGGCGGCCGACATCAGCTGCGCTTGAGCGCCGCCAATGTCGCCGACGACCTTCGTGAGGTCTTTCTTCGGCGCGCGAGCGGTGAGGTGGTGGCGCTCGACGCGAAACGCGTGCACCTGCGCCCAACCGAGCTCCGCCGCGACCGGCTCTTTCGCGTTCAAGCCCATGGAAGATGATCGGGCTAAATCAGCTCAATGTGGCGGGCAGCGTTCCGATTGGGCTCCAATGATCGCCGCCGTCGGCGCTCCCCCAGAGATTTCGCCTGATGTCTATCGCCCACGCCCAACCAGAATCCTTGAAACGAGCTGCGGCGAATTCAACGCCCTCGACACTTATGGCGGACCAGGTCGCGCCCGAATCGTGCGTGATGAGTGTCGCATCGTTGCTCGAAGTCAGCGCGACGTGCTTTCGAGTGGCGACGAGCCAGCCGGGCAGAACGTGGCCTAGATTGCGCTGCGACCACGTCTTGCCCGAGTCTTGGGACACAAATAAAGACTCTGACGTGACCTGTCCCGAGGAGTCCGGACTCGGTTCGCAGAGGCTCCAGAGCTCGACACCGTCGGCTGTCGTGGTCGTGCTGCGGAAGGAATACGGTGGACAAGGCAGCTTGATCTGACGCCACGTAGACCCGTGATCGGTCGTGATCTCCATGTCCGCGGTCGTCGGACTGGACAGCAGGACACCTGAGCCAAATGCAGCGGCATTCTCGGGGGAGAAGCCCAGCGGCAGCTTTTGTGGCGCCGACCAGGTGCGACCGCCGTCGACGCTGGAGCGAACCTCGTACGGACATGGCGTGCCCTTGGGACATGGATAGGTCGCAGCCCAGACCGTTGTGCCTGCCATCGTGAGGCTGGCCACGAACGTCGCAGGCACTCCGAGGCCTTGCCACGTTCGGCCGCCATCGTGGGTGACGTACGCGGCGGCCTGGCCGTAGACGAACCCGTCCTGGCGGTTGAGAAAACGAATCGTCCGGGGCGCGCCCCCATCGGTCACGAACACGTCGGGCCCGACCTGCGCCGGAGATGTCACGATCTGGCCCCCGTCAGAGGTCCCCACCACCGCGTTGTGGCAGGTCGGGTTGGCCCGCAGCGGGCAGTCTGATACCAGCATCCATCCAGTCGACGCGTCGAGAAGATCCTGGTCGATCACGACGAGCCCGGTAGGCGCCGTAATGGGAGGGGTCGGAACCACCGACATGCCAGGTGGCTTCGGCGCCGCGGCCGACGACGAAGGCGACACCAGGGCGGCGGCCGGGTGCAGGCGACCGGACGTCCCGCCATACGCGACCGCTGCAATGACCAGCGTGCCCAGAACGGTGATCGCCATGCCCGTCGTGCCCTGGAGGGGCTTCATGCTCGATATGACGGGCGATCGAGCGTTTGGTTACGCGTCTAGTCGAAGAGCTCGGCTCCGCGCGTCACGAACTGGTCGCGCCGCGGCCCGGTGCCGATCAGCTCCACCGGTGCGCCGATCAGCTCGCCGACCCGCTCGATGTAGTCCCGGCATCGCTGGGGCAGATCCGCCCAGAGCCTGGCCCGGCCGATCTCCTCCTCCCAGCCGGGCATCTCCTCGTAGATCGGCTTGCAGTGCTTGTAGTGGGAGATGTTGGCGATCGGGTGGTCGTAGCGAACACCGCGGAACTCGTAGCCCGTGCAGAGCTTGAGGAGCGGCTGGTCGTCGAGGATGTCCAGCCGCATCAGCGCTGCGATGCCCACCCCGTTCAGGCGTACTGAGTAGCGTGCCACAGCCGCGTCGAACCAGCCGATCCGCCTCGGCCGGCCCGTCACGGTGCCGAACTCGTGGCCGCGTTCGCGGATCTGGTCCGCCACCTCGTCCAGCAGCTCGGACGGAAATGGGCCGTACCCGACCCTGGACGTGTAGGCCTTGAAAACGCCGACGGTCACGTCGACTCTGGTCGGTGCGATGCCGCTCCCGGTCAGGGCGCCGCCGGCGCTGGGGTTGGAGCTGGTGACGTAGGGGTAGGTCCCGAAGTCCAGGTCGAGCATGGTCGCCTGCGCACCCTCGAGCAGGATCTTGGCGTTGCGGTCGAGCGCGTCCTGGATGACCGGAAACGTGTCCTTGATGAAGGGATCGAGCTCTTTCGCGTAGCGCATGTACTCGTCGAGCATGCTCGACCAGTCGTAGGCGTCCTTCCCGTAGAGCTTTTCCAGGATCGGGTTCTTGACCTGGTCGACGACGAAGGCGAGCTTCTTGCGCATGAATGCTTCCTTCTGCAGGTCGCCGATGCGGAACCCGATCCGGCGGATCTTGTCCGCATAGGCGGGGCCGATGCCTCGCCACGTGGTGCCGAGTCGGTCATCGCCTCGAACCTCCTCTTCCAGCTGGTCGAAGAGAGGGTGGTAGCGCATGACCATGTGCGCGCGTTCGCTGACGATGAGGTTGGTGGGGTTGATTTTTCTCTCCCGCAGCTGCGCGATCTCCTTGAGCAGCACGATCGGGTCGACGACCACCCCGTTGCCGATGATGCAGGTGCAGTGGGGGTAGAGGATGCCGGACGGGATGAGCTGGAACTTGAACTCGCCGTCTTCTGTGATGACGGTGTGGCCGGCGTTG
>VBII01000036.1 GCA_005887735.1 Chloroflexota bacterium | reverse complement strand
ATCACCTTCACATTCACGTTCCACGGAGGAATCTCCGACGGCGGTACGGCGTACACGGCGACCTCGGCTGGTATGACGCGGCTCTCACTTCAGTACTCGACCGGCTATGCCACCGCCCTCATCGACAGCGCTACCTGGGACGATCCACGCTGGCAGTTCACGAGCGCGGGCGGACCCGTGCAAAACCACGACGCGCGCGCCCAGGCCCCACCCGCCGTTATCAACCCGGAGCCGGGCACGTCGGTCTGTCTGATCGGCCTCGACGTGTTCAATAACAACAAGTACTGCCCAAACTGGACATCGAGCCCGGCTCCGGTAGTCGAGAACCTCTCGACCGTCCCCCAGCGGTATGTCGCCACCGGGGACTCTTACTCATCCGGAGAAGGCGTACCGCCCTTCCTGCCCGGGACTGATGTAACGGACAACGTGTGCCACCGTTCGAACGGCGCTTACGCACCGCTCGTTCACAAATTCGAACCTCTGATCACTGGCGATCTCGATTTCGCCGCATGCAGCGGCGCGACGATCCCGGACTACTACCACGCAAACCACAGCAATTCCGGCGAGGCCGTGGCGCAGCTAGACCACCTGGCCAGCTCGCCTGCTTCCATCGTGAGCATAGGCATCGGCGGCAACGACATCGGGTTCGATGCCGTCGGGACGGCTTGCGTCGATCTGTATCCGCGTCCTCTGTTCTACCCGGGCTATCACTCGCCATGCGGCGCCTACCTCGACCAGGCATCGCAAGATCAACCTCACAAGAAGATCAATCAACTGTCGACTGGCCTCGGCGAGCTGGGCGGAACCTACGATCTCCCCAATCTGTACGGTGCCGTCAAGGGTCTCATTGGATCCAAGACGCGAGTTTTCGTGATGGGCTATCCCAACCCGCTGCCAGAAAAGCCGACATCCAACTGCTTCGGCCTGGTTCAGTACGAGGATCTAACGGTGGCAAGGCCGAGCTACTGGTGGTACCTGCACACCAACGACATGATCTACATGGAAGGGGTCTTCAGCCACCTGAATACGGCCTTGCGAAGCAACGCGATTCAAGCCGGCTTCATATTCGTAGACAACGCTCATACATTTGACCGCGGCACTTTGTGCGACAGCGATCCCCTCCTCCACGGCCTCGTCGTAAAGAACAAGCCCCTCCCCTTCGCCGTTTCCGAATTTTCGCTTCACCCCACCGACTTGGGTCAGCAGAGATTGTCCGAGGCGCTCGAGGCCTCGATCCAGAACCCATACGGCCCGCCCTATTCCAACATCAGCCAGAACCAAACGATTCAACAGGCGGTCAGTGTCCCGACAGGGGTTCAGCAACTTGCGGTTCAGACTGCCTGGCCGGGCAGCGACGTCCAGGTGAGCTTGGTCTCTCCCTCTGGCACGGTATATTCGCGGGGCAGCGCTGGGCCAGGTGTGATCCACCAGCTGACCGCCAACACCGAGACGATCGACATCTTCAACCCGCAGTCCGGGCAGTGGACTGTTCAACTCTTCGGCGCCAACATCCCCGCACCGAGCGAGCCGGTTAACCTGGGCATCACTCAGATCAAGTATTCGGATCTCGCACCGGTCGCACTCATCAGCTCTTCAGTCGACCGCGGAGTCGCACCGGTGTCGGTGCAGTTCAGCTCCGCGGGCACGGATGCGTTCGAGGGCGCCACGATCGCTTCTTACAGTTGGGACTTCGGCGACGGTTCCACGTCGAGCGACCAGAACCCGGCCCACACCTTCACCGCTCCAGGAACCTACACCGTGACGCTGACGGCAACCGACTCAAACGGCCAGTCAGGCACGGCGACTCAGACCGTTAGCATCGGCGCTTCAGATTCAGCGCCCAGCGCCGGCTTCGATTGGGCGGCCATCGACCCCACAAATTCGCAGCACGTGTCTTTCGATGCCAGCCAAAAGACCATCGACCCGTTCGGCCAGATTGCCAGCTACAGCTGGAATTTCGCAGATGGAACCCAAGGGACGGGCGCGACGCCGGATCATGCATTCTCGGCGTCAGGCTCGTATGCCGTGACGCTGACCGTAACCAACAACGGAGGGCAGACAGGAACTACATGTGAATTGGTGAGCACCGGTCAATCCTCAATCGGGACCTCCATCACACCGTGTCCGCCACTCACAATTGCCGCTTCCGACGGCACGATGACATACGGTGGCATGCCGCCCGGCGTCACTCCGAACTTCGTGGGTTTCGTCGACGGTGATACGGCATCATCCCTGACGACCCAACCGGCCTGCACGTCGACTGGCGCTCCCACAACAGTCGTTGGCGCCTATCCAGGCGCCACTTCGTGCAGCGGGGCGGTTGATCCCAAGTACTTGATCAGGTTCCAGCCAGGCACTCTGACGGTCAACCCGGCACCCCTCACTGCGACGGCAGACAACCAGAGCATCGTCTACGGCAGTCCGATCCCGACACCCACATACCAGGTGTCCGGATTCGTAAATGGACAAAACCTGGCGTCGAGTGGGGTCACCGGAAGTGCCGCCTGCTCGACCGGCGCAACCACCGCATCACCCTCGGGCACGTATCCAATCACGTGCGGACAAGGCACGCTCAACGCGGCGAACTATGGCTTTACCTTCCGACCTGGCACGCTGTTGATCGTCAAACACCCGGCGGTCGTGGGCTACACGGGGCAGAGGTTCTTCTCCACGGGCGCTGGTAGCACGGTGAACGTGACCTTGACAGGAGTCCTCACGGCAGATCCCGGCGGCAACCCCGATCTGACTCAAGCCGCGCCGGTGTTCAATCTGTACGCGAGCGGCAACACCACCCTAGCGACACCGGATGCGACGTGCACGGCGACTGTGAGCCCTGGCGGAGTCGTCTCTTGCTCCATAGCAAATCTTGGCATCGACAATTGGACGGTCATCATGCAGATCCCAGCAACCGACGGCTATTTCGCGGGGCCGTCTTCGGATGCTGTCGTCGTGACCGTGTACCAACCGACGTCAGGGACATTTGCCACCGGCGGCGGATGGATCGTTGACCCCAGCTACCGCAACATGCCTGTCGGCGTCTCGTCATTGAACAACCACGGGAACTTTGGCTTCAACGTCCGCTACGCGTCTGGTACAACGACGCCTCAGGGTCAGTTCGTATATGTGTTCCGAGGGGCTGATGGGTTCGACTACAAGATCAACTCAACGTCCTGGACTGGCGGCGGGGCCTCATTCGGAGCGAACGTTGCCGCTTTTGCCGGCCAGGCCACGGTCACCGTGATCGATCCGGCGACCGGCTCACAGGTCAACGGCCTGGGCGGTACCAATTTCACGTTCCGAGCCGATGTGACTTCCGGATCAATACCCACATTCGCATTGAGCGTGTACGACTCAGCAGGAAACCTCTACCACCAGGCTGGGTCACCCGGCGTCCAAATCCGGCTGGGCGGAGGCAGCGAAGTAATCCACAACTGAGCCGCCCAGCCGGATTGAACGCGAAGCTAAGTCGACGCCGGAGACGCGGCCGGCGTCGGCTTGACCCGCTTCGCGGGCGCGTTCCACAGCGGAAGCGGTCCGGTCTGCAATCGGTTGAGCAGCTCTTGCTCCTGCGGTGCGGTGATCGTCTTGTTGGTCACGGCCTGGTCGAGGGCCGGCTTCAGGTTCGCGATCAGTTTGGTCCGGAAGTCCGATTCCGAAACGTGCTGGGCCGCCGCCACCTGGGACAGGGACTGGCCGGCCTTGAGATCCGCCGTGAGCTGGGTCGGGGTGATCCCGAGCGCCGCAGCCGCGGCTGCGAGGTACTGCTGCATGTACGCGGCGATTGCCGGCTTGGCGGTCGAACCTGGGTGACCTGCCGCCGGGAGCGCGCACGGCGTCTGGTTGGCGAGCTTCTTCTTGAGCGCGTCGGCCTGGGCCTGCGTGAGCTGTCCACTCTTCACCTCGTCGGCCAGGCTGTCCACTCTTCACCTCGTCGGCCAGGGTGTCGGCGATGGATTTCTGAAAGGCGGCATTGATCTGGGCCTGCGTCTTGCCGATCTCGACGGCGAAGTGCTTCATGAAATCGCTGCAGGCCGTGGATGAGGTGCCGGCGGCCGTCAGCGAGGCAGCCCCCTGCTGCGCCGACCCGGAGGGCAGCAGGTTGAAGCTCATGCCCGAGGCCGACGCGGTGATGGCAATGGCGGCGCCGGCGACGGCCACCGCGCCCAGGGCAAGACCGGCAATGCGAACGGGTCGAGCTTTCAGGAGGCTTGTCATGGTTTCAATTACGCACACACCCGGCCACACCGTCCTCATGGTTTTGTAAGTCGGCGGGCTATATTCGGCCAATGGAAGCTCCCCCAGGGTCGCCCAGCTCGGGCTGGAGTGGCAAGCACGCGGTCGAGCTGTACGTCCGCACATACACGACCATGCTGCAGAGCTCGGGCGACATCAAGGTCGAGTCGCTGGTCCAGGCGCACCTGCTCATGGGCTCGGTGCTGCATCCGCAGGCCGCGGAGCCACAGACCGATATGGGCGCGCTGCTCTACGCCGTGCGGCGCCTGCCGGAAGCGATCAACCACTGCCGGCGCGTGATCATGGGCCAGAGCCCACAGGGGTTCAAAGCTGTGCTCGGCGAGGACATCATGGGCTGGCAGGCGGTCAAGGCCCCCGCCCGCCGCCGGCGCTGGTATCACGACGGCAAGAACACTCTCGCGGTGCTCATTGCCTCCGCGTCGGACATCGACGACCTCGTGCCCACCCTCGTCGCGTTTCAGATCGAGTGGAACAAGCTGCACCGCCTCCTGCAGGACGTCGGCCTTTCAGCGGACGAGGCCAGGCACGCCGCCGGCGCCACCCAGGACGACTGGCGACGGCTGCACGACGCGTGGGGCGACGCCTTCGACGCCAACCTCGCCGCCATCAAGCGCGAGGAGTGCCGCATCGTCCTTCGCCTTATCGGCGGCAGTCACCTCGGATTTGCCCGCAACGCGAGCCGCTGGTGGCTGCCGATCGCGGCCGCCATGGAGGACCTGGGCGCACGCGACGCGCCGATCTACTTCGTCTCCT
>VBII01000233.1 GCA_005887735.1 Chloroflexota bacterium | reverse complement strand
GATCGTGATGGAGCAGGACGATTCGACCTTCCAGGCCCACCTCCAGGAGATCGGTGTGATCACCTCGGCCGTGAAGGCAAAGCTGGGCGTGTTCATCGATTCGCCCGGCGAGCGGTGCTTCATCGTCGACGAGAGCGGTACGGTGCTGACCCACGATCAGGCGTTTGCGGTGCTGACTCACCTGGCGTTGACCGCGAAGAAGGGCACGGTGCTCGGTCCGGCGTCAACGTCGCTCGCCTTCTCGATGATCGCCGAGCAGCTTGGCAGCCGCTTCGTGCCGACGAAGATCACGCCGGGGGCGGTCCTGCGGGCCGCCCAGCACAGCGAGACGGTGCTTGCGTCCGATGGCGTCGGGGGCTACTGCTGGCCGGACTTTGCGGTTTCGTTCGACTCGATCTTTACCGTGGCGCGGGTGCTCGAGCTGTTGGCCAAGACGGGAACGTCGTTGGCGGCGCTCCGTTCATTGATTCCGCAGGTCACGCACCGCACGGCGGTCGAGTTCTGCCCATGGGAGGTGAAGGGGCGCGTAATGCGCACGATGATGGAGCGGCACCTCAAGGACCGGGTCGACCTGACCGACGGCGTGAAGCTGTTCGTCGACGACGGGTGGGTCCTGGTCGCGCCCGACCCGGACCGGCCGGAGTACTACATCATCGCGTCGACGACGGACGCCGGGCACTCGAACCGGCTCGTCGAGGAGTACTCGCAGCTCGTGAGGTTAGTCGTGGCCGAGGCCGCCCCGCAAGCCGAGGCTGTTGTCGAGACCTAAAATCGAAGGTCTGCCGAGCGGGAGTAGCTCATCTGGCAGAGCGCGACCTTCCCAAGGTTGAGGTAGCGGGTTCGATCCCCGTCTCCCGCTCCAGTACCAAGCCCTCAAAAAACGGTCGCCACGGCTCGCGAGGAACCGCGACCACTCGCAGGGAACCTTCTGGCAAAGCCTCGGCTTCGAGATGCTCGAAGATGCCTGCGACGAGGCGCTCCCGCTGGCTTGAGTCAGCCGACTCCCATGCGGTCGTGAAGTCGAGCAGCTGGGATTCGCACCACTCGACGTCGACCGAGCCTGCCTCAGTCGCGCTCTCAAGCTGACGCTTCTGCTCTTCCAACTCGTCACGGCGCTTGCAGAACGTCTCCCAGTCGTACTCCCCGTACTCGAAGAGTCTCCTGGAGCGATCAAGCTGGGCAGCCAGACGCTGGACCGCCGCAGCCGCGCTCTTACGCGATGCAGTTGGCCGGCCGGCGGCGCGAAGGCGGTTCCGCAGTGCGACATGCATCTCGCCGCTGGGCACCAGCTGCGACAGCTCGTGATGGATCGCATCCTCGAGTAGCTCGCTCTTGAACATGCGTGCGTCGCACCGCGGACCAGACGGATGGACTGCGGAACGGTTCCGTCGCGCGACGTGGCAGCCGTAGTAGCGCTGAATCCGTCCTTTGCGGGTATCGGCCTCACCGTGCATCGGACCGCCGCAGCGGGCGCATCGAAGGATCGGGGTCAGCGGATAAGTGTGTTTAGTCCAGGCCTTGCTGGTGCGCCTGACGTTGCGCTTCTTGACGTCCTGGCAGGCTCGCCAGGTCTCCTCGTCGACCAGCGGGGGATGGAGGCCCTGCACGAGCTCGCCTTCGACGAGCACCTTGCCGGCGTATGACGGGTTGCCGATGAGGTCTTTGAGCACGTCGCCGGTGAAGATGATTGCCTTGGAGCGGTTGTGGTTCGCCTTGTCTGCGCCGCGGTAGGGCTTGATGCCAGACCGATTCAGGTGCTCAGCCAGCGAGCGCAGGCTGAAGCGGCCGGTGGCGTAGAGCCGGAAGATCTCTTTGATCGCGGGTGCCGCATCGGGGTCCTCCACGATCCGTCCATCGACGCGGCGGTAGCCCTGCGGGATCGTTCCCAGCAGCTGGCCATTGCGTTGTAGGTACCGCAGGTTGTCGCGGACGCGCCTCGACACCTTCTCGCGCTCCTCCTGGGCGACGATGGCCTTGATCTTCCAGGAGAGTCGATCGACGTTGCTAATCAGGCCGTTGGCATCGAAGACCAGGATGCGGCGCTCGGTCATCTCGGCCATGAAGCGGAAGAACTCGACGTCGTTGCGGTGAAGGCGATCGGCGTCGTAGAAGGCAACAGCGCCAACCTGCCCGGCCGGCAGTGTCCGGGTGCGCTCCATGAGCGCGAGGTAGCCGGGTCGTCTAGAGGTTTCCTTGCCCGAGCGGTCGGCATCCTCGAAATGCTCGAAGGCGAGGCCTTCCAGCTCTGGTCGTCGCAGGACGGCGTCCAGTTGCGGGCTCAGCGAGGGACCGCGCGGGCGTCCGTCCGCATCGAAGTCGCTGACCGACTGGCGGGTGTAGACCAGCACCACCAGTGCGGGGCGATGCGCGTTAGCGGCGCTACGCAATCGCTGCAGTGCAGCGGCTTCGGTCTCGCGTGTCCACTCGTCCTGCCGGCTCATGCATTCACCTTCAAACTCGAGTAACGGTCATGCGATGGCCAAGCCGCACGGTGCTGAAGTGGCGCATGTCCACTGTGATCAGCTCTTCCACGCGATTTCGTTCCGCGGCTGCCAGCAAGAGAGCGTCGACGTAGGAGAGACGCAGCTGGCTGTAGCGCTCCAGGATTCCGGCTGCTCGCTGATGGTCCGCCTCGTCTGTGTGAAGCAACTCGATTCCGCTCTCGCGAGCCCAGCGCAGAACGACCAGGGCGGGTTCGGCTGAGCGGGCAGGTGCGTAGCGCATGCGAAACAGCGTGTAGGCCTCGCCGATCACCTCCCAAATCGTGCACAGCTTCCTTCCTCTTCGACCGCTGGCCTTGATCGCTGCGACTGACGCCGCGTGGTGCTCGTCGTCCTCCGAAAGTAGCCCGACCACCGGCCCGGTATCCAGAATGACCGCCCGCACGTCTCAGCGGTAGACCACCTCGTCGACTTCCTCGGAGAGCGTGGGCGGTGCTCCCTTGATCACGCCGGAGAAGGCGAGGACGTGGTCAACCTGGGTTGCGGTCTCGGGCAGCGCTTCGACGGCCTCGACGATCAAAGCGCTCTGTGAGATCCCCTTCTGGCGCGCCAGTCGTCGGATCCTCTTGTCCGTCTCTGACGGCACAATGATCTGCTTGCGAACCAACATGAGCTGCATTGTACATCGAGCAGTGTGTAGTGAATCATGCAGCCGGAGTGTCTTCGAATGATTCATTTTTGGCGGGATCATTTGGGATCATTCGCGCGACTCAATTGCCTTCAACGGGCCGTCTTCGGCGCTGCTCGAGCATGATCTCCGCAACTACAGCGATCACGTGAACGATCTCCGGCGCCAGGTCGGCCGGCGTCGATGGCGCCTTCGTTGGGGGCTGTACGCTCGAAGGAGTCAAGCGCTTGACTCTCAGTCTCCTCAAGCGACCTGACCTCCACCCGGCCTTCGCTCCCACCAGAATGGCTTGCCGATGCAGTCAGCAGTCGACCGATCGGTGTCATCCATCGGCGGCAGCTGCTTGAAGGCGACCCGCTGACCGACCCTGGTGATCCCGATCGGCGGCGGCTTCTCGACGCGGTTCTCGACCTTTAGCCAGATCGTGCCGAGCGGTCCCCACCGGCGCAGACGATCCGAAGTCGTCGTCCAGAAGCTGCAGCACGTGTCGAGGCTGTAATCCGGCCGGCCACGCCAGGTCTCGTACTGGAGGCTGTCTTCGCGGTCGTCATTGGGGACGACGAATAGGACGTGGTGCTTATCTGCGTCGCGGTACTGCTTGAAGTAGGCGACGTAGGAGGCGATCTTCTGGCGCATCCGCTGCAGCGACTCTGTGGCCCGATCCCAATCGAGGTCGAAGAAGATCCGCCCTCCGTTGGCGCGGTAGATCCCGCGCCCGTCCGGCGTGGGTATCCGCTGCTTGATCTCGCGCGCCCGCTCCCTGCGCTCCTCGCGGACCTGCTCCTCACCGCTCCAGATCTGGAGCCCTTGGCGGCGTATCTCTCGGCTGCGGCTCACCAGGGAGACGAAGAACTGGTTGGCCTCGAGGTCGTGGACAGCGTGCCAGCAGTGATCACGCGCCTCATGGCTGCGCTCGACGTAGGCGCGTTGGTCGTCCCCGTGCCAGTCGGCGATCACCCTGGCCCCCCGCGCCGAGATCAGGCACATGGAATGGCGACGACGGACGCCAGGTGTCTCGATGACTTTCCAGACGTAGATCAGACCGAGCGTCTTGAGCTGGTGGAGTCGGATCTGACAGGAACGAAGGCTGGGGAAGAAGAGCTCTTGGAGTTGGAGCGTGTTGAGGTAGCGATAGTCGTAGAGGGATTGCAGGATTACCAGGTCGCGCTGGGTGAGTGAGCGGTGGAGTTTGGTGAGCTGTGTCTGTGAAGGACGAGCGTCGGCGTGAGCCGGAAGGTCTCGGAGGACTATTGGATGAGTTAATGAGGGAGACCGTCCTGCCTGGCTCGCCTGGCCATTTCGAGTTCGGAAGCGCTGCGCGTCGACTTTCGCTTCCTGAAGCGCACGCCGGCGCGAATGCCTGGGAGCGAAAGACGGCGCGGTGGCATCTTCATAGCCAGTGGCGCTGGCATCGGATGGAGTGATCCGGTCGTCGGTCTGGACGATGGCTTCCTCGAAGGGGGTCAGACTCGGACCCCCGGAATTAGGCATGGGCGACGTGTTCATGCAGCAACAATCCCCATCGAGGTGGCCGAAATTGGTCGCCCGGATGCGACTCTAAAGCGACTCTTGTGCGCCCGCCGGGCCTTGGAGTTGACGCTGCAGCTGTAGGCGCAAAGGGCACTGCGCCTCGCTCGACTCCTTGGCCAGAGCTCATGCAGTAACAATCCACATCGAGAAGGCCGAAATCGGTCGGTCGGATCCGCCCGCTGTGCGCCCGCCGTGCGCCCGCTGTACGCCCGCTGGCCTTTCCGGGAACTCTGGGCGACTCCAAAGGCTATTCCGGGCGCCGAACAACCCCAGGGGCCATGGCTCCGGCTCTCTCACCTTCACCACAGAGTTCATGCCCTAACAATCCACATCGAGGTGCCGAAATTGGTCGCTGGGACCCGACTCCAAGGCGACTCTTGTGCGCCCTCAGAGCGCCCGCCGGCCTTCAGAGCGACTCCAGAGCGACTCCGAGGCGACTCCAGAGCGACTCCAGGCGACTCGTGGCCGCCATCTGTCGGCTCTCACCAAAAGTGCACACACCGTCTCACGAAAAGTGCACAGCTTTGGGAGCAGGAAGCTGTCGGACTGTAGCCCCAGATGGTGGTCCCGTTCGCGACGCCAACGGGCCGTACTTCGTTGAGCGGTCGACCGATCCCTGGACGTGATATATCGGCAGGCATGGTCGATTCTCCCGAACCGACTGAGCAAGCAAGTCTCGCAAAAGGTCGGGCGCGATGGGAACCTCCTTGGGCGGGGCGGTGTATCGGGGCTATGGATGGCCGAGCCAGGTCTCTATGCGCCGGTATCGCCGCCTCTCTGCTGATCACTCTGTCGGCGGGCTGCACGTCGGCCCATACAGCACAGGTGAAGGCGAGCCCGAGCGTTTCCGTCAACACTCTCTCAGGCGGGTGCGCAGGCACGGTGTTGACGGATGCCGAGCCACCGGCCTGGGCACAAGACGGTTTCCAAGCCAAGGGGACACCGTGGCCGGTGCCGTGGGCCTTCGGGACGCACAACACCACCGTGGCCTTCGTTTTCTCAAGGGTGCTGGTGGCTGGAAATGGCCCCCGCATGGATGGCACCTACAACAAGGTCCGCTTTGTAGCAAAGGCGGACTACCCGAATGGATACATGAACGTCGCCATCGAAGCTCGACTTTTAGGTCAGTCGCAACCGTTCGTCACCTTTACCAATGCGGGAAGTGCCGGCGATTTTCCGAAGTCAGGCTGTTGGACATTCCGGCTGTCCTGGAGGGACCACGGCCAGCCACAGGTCAGCACCATCAACCTCGAAGTGCTGCCGGCCGGCACCCGACCGTAGCACTTCACTTCGGATCGATGAGCCGGCGACCATCCCGTGGGGACTACCGACAATCCGCACAGCAATATCTGCAGCGCCGGATGCTAAACGCTACCCGTCTTCGTTCCGCTGATCTATTGACTGTTGCTGACGCAATTGCCAGGCGAGATGGTCAACGCGCCGTGATCGCCCAGCCGGCTCAGGGCGTCTCCATCCGAAGAGATCATGAGCGCCCCACCATAAGTGGCGAAATACAAGGCCGGGGCGGAGTCGATGGTCGCATCCACACTTCCCAGTCTTAGGTGATAAGACGCGATTTGACCGCCGGACGAAGTAGCGCAGACGCTCGGATTCAACGTTCCCGTCAACCCAACCACGTCGTAGGTCACCGTTTCTGGTGGAACTAGGAGGGCGTGAACGACCGCGGTACCCCGAACAAGGCTAGGTAACGAGTCGGACGGTGACGGCCATCCTTCCGCTGGTCGGATCTCGTTCATCTGAGCTCCGCTGTCGTCAATCCACTTGACCAAGGAGTACTCCGCTGGCGAGAGCCGCGCTGAAGGTATGGTGCGACCGTTGATGGTGAGTGTTCCCATCACGTCGTACATGTCGACCGGTGTCGGGCTCACTGGTGCAATCCCCACGGTCGGCCTGGAGAGGGTCCCGGTCGGCGCTGACTGTTGGAGCGGCGCGCCGAGCCAACGGTAGGCTGCTATAGCCATTAGAAGGGCCGCGCCGACCAAGCCAGCCCGGAGACTCCGCGTCATACCTCCATTACACTCCCGACTCCAATTCGGTTCACCGATTGCCATTGCGATCCGGTCAACCTTCGGCAGTGACTAGGCCAGCGCGGCGAAGCGAGCTAGGCTGACGCTTGCATGTCCACGGTCCTTATCGTCCGGGTCGGTCTTTTCCTTCTATTGCTCGCTTATCTCGGCCTGATCGCGATCAGTCACGCTCAACCGCTGAATTCGGGTCTGGAGGCACCTCTGGCTTTTGGAGGATGGCTGGCGCTTGTGGGCATTGCAGTCGTGACCTGGCTGCGCCAGCGGCGCATCGGCCTCAGACGAAGCAAGCTGCAGGTGCGCCATCTTTTACAGCCCGCCACTGTTACAGCGCTGTTCGGTCTCCTGGCGGCGATTGCGCTCGTTTCCTCCTTCTCCGGCAACTTGTCAATCGCGTGTCCTTCGACGGCTCGATCCTGCGTGAAGATCGACCAATGGAGAGTTTCGGATGGCCACTATTACCGTCTATTTCCATACAACTCCGCGGGAGACAGCGATCCAAACCAGCCGTGGGTCGAAATCGACCGACAGACCTACGTCGATGAAGTCGGCACCAGGCTGCGCATGGCTGCCGCATTCGGAGTCGGTGCGCTCTGCTTCGCCTGGCTAATCACGGCGGCGCTACGTTCTGGGGCCACCGTCGAGCGTACCGCGTAACCGTCTCCAAATCGAGGGTCCGACCACCGCCACGTTCCTTTGCACCCCGCCTCAATGAGTGGCCATCGTTTGCCGATAAATGACACCCGCCTCGTGGTACCGGAGACGACGAAGCCCCGTCTCGCTTTTCAAGCGCGCGCACCTCGTGTCGGGCCCACGCCCAGCCTTTCAAGCATGATTCCAAGGCATGGCCCAGCAAAACGTAAGCGCCACCAAGCGGCATGTCAGCGCTATCTACCACGAGCCTGGTTTGTGGATCGGCGGAGCCCCGTGGCAATCGATTGCCGATGCGACTCATGCTGATCTAGCGCGGATGCGCGATATCGTGGTCAAAGGCAGGATCGGTACCTATGCGGACGCCATAGCCACGCGCGAGGGCCTCATCGCCTTCGACTTTGCAAACTGGCAACCGGCTGCCGCCCTGGCGATCGACCATCCATCTTTCGACCAGCTTGCTGAGGTTCAGCGCAATAGAACCCTCTTCATCAACGCTTTCCTGGAGCTCCTTTACACGAACGTGGTGAAACACGACAACGTGGCGCTCGATCGCATGCTCGTCACTCCGACGTGCCTCATCGCAATGGACATACTCGACCCGCGGTCGAACATGGGCTTTGGAACCATTGGAGAAGCTAGCCTCGCAACCCTGAGCTACACGCTAATGCCGCCAGAGTTGCCACTATTCAACTCCCCTAACCCGCAGCTCCTGAGCAATCTCATGTCGCGCTCCGCAATAACCGATGAAGCAGTCCAATCGAGTTTCGCCATGCTCGAGGAATTAATGGGCCAGCGCGGCGTATGGGGGCTGATCATGCTCGATCTCATCCAACGGGCGAGCTTCGCATTTCAAGCGCACGACTACGAGGCGGCTCTAATCGACTACTGGGCGGTGTCGGAGCGCCTCATCAGCGAACTGTGGACCAAATACCGGTCCGACCTCGCCGGCAGGCAGGCGGTAGACGCGGCACGCCGATCACGGCTTGGTGACACTCGCACGTTCACCGTCGCGGTCGTTACCGAGATCCTCGCGATCGAAGACGTTATTGCGGTGGATCTTTACGAGGAGCTATGTCAAGTCCGGAAAGCGAGAAACGATTGGATCCACGGGGCAGTGGATCGGGTGCCGCGATCTGTGGCGCTCATTGCAACCTCAGTCTGCGAGCAGTTGTTTGAGCAGTCTCTCGGTGTGGCTGTCGTTGGACAACGCTCAGGCAAGGTCCACGGATAGCCCTTGTCCCCGTGCGAGAGGGCCACGGCCGGTCAGCCGAGCCGGTAAGTGAACTCGACCGAGTGATTGGTACTCGGGGCGGAGAAGCCCGTCTCCCGCTCCACCTTTTCATTCAGGATCTGTACAGAGAGACCGGTTTGAACCCCGCGCCAACTGGAGGCGGAGTGGCCAACCCGCCATCGATCTGTCGCGATGCCGGCCTGTATTCGGCAGTAGTGCGCACGCGTTTCATCGACGATCCGAGCGAAGCACGCGCCGTCAGGTATCGAGATACGTCTAGGACCGCCCATCAGTCGTCTGTGTTCCACAACTGTGTTGGAACTCCCAAAGGCAGGTTCATTGAGGCCGGGAGGCCGTGGCGAAAGGGCCGGCGACAGCTTGAGTGTTGATTTGTTCGAAATTGGCCAGGTAGCCCGTAAGTCGGGTTCGATAGATGCGATAAGGAGCGCCTTCCAAGAGCTGAGATCGCACTCGGCGGGGGCAGCGCAGCGTGATCGTAGGTTGTCCCAGACAGAGCCTTCCAGCCGCCACCCCCGACAGTTCGCCTTCGAATGTCTCTATGTCAAGGTGGCTGTCGACCACCACGATTAAAGCTGCGACGACGACCACTGGGATCGCGATCGCGCTGATCAAACACAACACGACAACCACGAGCACGGCGAGTGGGAGCACCGGGAAGCAACCCAGCCACCACCAACGGGACCTTCCGTCCGGCCAGACAGCTCTCCATGGAGCGCTAGTTGCATCCCAGCCGAACGCTGATATGCGACGGACCATTTGCGGTCGAGTGATTCGCCCCTCTTGGTTGGAGGCAAGTGCCTTCCAATCCTCGGTCGCGAGAATTGTCGGTGGGACAGGCTCTCGTTCCTCTCGCCAGCCATCGCCAACCCATCGCCAGGCACCGTCCGGGCTGAGCGCGCTGTAGCACTCATCTGGCCGCCACCACCACTGGCCATCCTCGGTCATGCGAAACTGACCTGCCGTGCCAAACGCGGCCAACCCGCCGACACCAACGATGACGAGGATTGCCAAAGCAACTACGACTGACGATTCCCGCATCTCTGAATTTGGGTTAGCAATGAGAAGTACCAGCAGGAGCCAGAATGGCCAGGCCGCCAGCAGCGACAACTCCCACCAAATGCGGCGGAAGAGTCGCGCAAGAATGATCGCCGAAGCCACTTGGGCGATCGCAATCCCGAACACGAAGAGGGACTTCACCAGAACATCTGTCCCGCTGACGTCATTCGCCCCGAGAAGAAGGATGAATAAGACGACGGCGACGTAGAGAGCGTCTGCCTGCAGCAGTCCGATCGCCGCCAGGATTCTGAGTTCGAGGGTGAGGTTCCGCTGCCGCACCCAAGGGAAGCCCTCCCATCGGAAATGTTTCGATGAGACTTCTGCCATCCGTTCCTCAGTGCTCGTCGCCGCTTGCCCTGCCGGCGAGTATGCGCTCCTTAAAGAGTGTGCGTCACCAGCAGGCGAAGGCTCTTGTCAAGTTGCCGCATCGTGGCAACTTGGGCCACAGCGGCGTTGGAGTTGGGGATAGAAACGGTCGTTGCAGCGCATGGATTCCCCTAGGCCCTGAATTCTTCGGA
This sequence comes from Chloroflexota bacterium, assembly GCA_005887735.1. GTDB lineage: Bacteria > Chloroflexota > Dormibacteria > Dormibacterales > Dormibacteraceae > 40CM-4-65-16. Next base: position 1,645 of record VBII01000233.1, on the reverse strand, counting down.
TCAGTCGTTGAGGCGATAGACGAACTCGACACGGCGATTGGCACTCGGGAGTCGTACCCCGTCTCCCGCTCCACTTTCTCGCCGAGTGTGCGCTCCCTTGGCTATCGCGACGCCTTGATACCTCGCAAACCCCACACTCGGCGTTAACAGGCGGCGTTGTTCCTACGCCGCGCACCGGCCAGCATTCTCGGCATGGCGCCGACTCCGCGCATTCCGCCCGAACTGACCAAAGGTCCATTCACTCTCGAAGAGGCGCGCCGGTATGGCCTTTCTAGAGCGCAACTGCTCGGCGGGAGCTGGCGCCGACTCGGTCGTGGCATCTATGCCTGGCATGAGATCGCCGAGGCGCCAATGACGCGGTTGATCGCGGCAAAGCTTCGGTTGCCTGACGCGGCGGTCTTCACTGGACCCACCGCTGCCTGGCTTCACGGTCTCGACATCGCACCATGCAGCCCGATCGAGGCCGCGGTGCCCGGTACAAACAGCACCTCGAAGCTCGTCGGGCTGGTCGTCCGCCGCTGCAGCATTCCCGCGGCCGAGACGTCGACCCGGCGTGGTCTTCGCGCCACGTCCGCCGTGCGGACCATTGCAGACCTCGCGTGCAGGCTTCCTTTGACCGACGCCGTCGCAATGTTGGATACGGCGCTGCATGCTCGTCTGGTCAACGGCGGCCGGCTTCGTGATTGGGCCAGCACCCACGCCGGTTACCGAGGGGTGCGGCGCCTGAAGCGCGCACTCGAACTGGCCGATCCAGCCGCCGAGAGCGTTATGGAGACGCGACTACGACTCCTGCTGGTTCTGGCTGGACTGCCGCATCCGAGAAGCCAGGTTTCCCTTCGCGATGATTTCGGGCTCTTCCTGGCACGCCCCGACCTCTACTATCACGACGCTCGACTCGCGATCGAGTACGACGGCGCAACGCATCGCGAGAGCCTCGCCGCTGACGATCGCCGCCAGAACCGGCTGATCGATGCCGGGTACCGACTTCTCCGCTTCACCGCCGGAGACGTCCTCGACGCTCCGGCGGCAGTCGTATCGATGGTCGGCCGCGCGCTGCAAGCCCGTCAAGCGATGCGGTAGATGACTTGGACGGGGGAATTGGTACTTGGACTTTGACTCGCGTCTCCCGCTCCAGGTTCACTCTCGGCCGATTCCCAGGGTGCGCGGCGGAGAAACAATCGCTCGGCGTCTTGAGGCGTCTGACTAATCGGGCTGTAGATTGAGACTTTCAATCGGACGACGCTACATGCGGCCGGTCAGGCCGCTTCTGTGGCAAACCCATCAAAGTCAGGAATAAGAAAAGGACCCGGCCCCGAAGGGGCCGGGTCCAAAGCATCGGTTCGTTAGACCGCGGTCGGCGCAGGCATGAGACCGAGCTGGGTCATCTGGTCGAGCTGGTCGAAGTAGATGCGGGCCTCCGCAATCTTTCCGTTCTCGACCCGGAGGAGCTGGACGCCGTAGCCGACGACCTTCTTGTACGTCGGCGCGATTGTGCCAGTCGGGCTCTCGAGCGGGGCGGTGTGCGTGCCTTCCATCAAGATCTCCTGGACGACCCAGGGGCCGCTGGTGATCTCGCTGCGGACCTTCATCTTGCCGTCCGGGAACGCCTTCAGCCAGGTTGTGGCGTAGGCAGTGGCATCCTTGG
>VBII01000035.1:32265-53915 GCA_005887735.1 Chloroflexota bacterium | reverse complement strand
CTTGACCAACTCTATTCACTTCCCCACTACTTGACCCTGCAGCTATCTATCATAATATCTCTCTGATAGATATGAGCGCAACATGGCTCAGCACGCGGCAGGCCGCCGAGCGTCTGGGTGTGAGCGAAGCTTCGGTCCGGCGCTGGAGCGACCGCGGCATCCTACCCGTGCAGCGTGTCGGCAAACGCCGGGAGCGGCGGTTCAAGCCAGAGCACGTAGACCGGGCTCCCCGTGAGGCTCGCGTCACTGCGCCAACGGTCCGTCCCGGCAGGACCCAGGTAGCGCTGGGCGGCCAGTCGTTCGATGTGCCCATTCACCTCGCCGCCTTCTATGACTCCGATGCCGGCCGGGTGCGGTTGACCGCCCCTTTCCTCGCCGACGGCATAAGGGCCGGCGGGCCCTGCTTTCTCCTGGCCCAGGGTGAAGAGCTGGACAGCTACATGGTCGCGCTGGACCAGATGCCCGGCGTCGATGTCGACGACGCCCTCGCGTCGGGGGTGCTGGTCGTGGCCGGCTCGCCGGGCCACACCGCTGCCGCGGCTCTCGACTACTGGGAGACGACCATGTGGGCGGCGATGGACCGGCACATGCCCTTAGTGCGCGCCGTCGGTGAGATGGGGTCGGAGCGAGAGAACTTCGAATCCGAGCAGGAGATGTTCGCGTACGAGGTGGCTTTCAACATGACGGCAAGGCGCTTTCCATGCGCTGTCATCTGCCAGTACGACGTAAGGAAGTTCTCGGGACCTGCGATCCTCTCCGCGTTCCGCGCCCATCCGGACATGCTCGGCGTGTCGCTCAACCTGCTCCTGAAATAGCCGCCTAGACCGTCGGCTCGCCCAGGCCTCCATCGGACACGGCAACTGCCTCCTCCTCGCCGGGCCAGGGCGGGACCGTGAAGCAGAGGAAGCGCAACTCCTCGTCGCCGCTCGCTCGGAACTGGAAATCACAGCCGGTCGGGATGACGACGACGTCACCCGCAGCGACGCGGATCGTCTCAGCGCTCGATGTTCCGGGAGAGCGGCGCCAGACCTCGCCCGATCCTCTGAGGAAGTACCACACCTCTTCGACTGTTCGATGCCGGACCGGGCGGCTCGTGCCGCCCGGTCCAAGGACTATCTCCACGAGACTCGCCCGGCTGGCGTCGAGGACCCGAAAGTAGACCTCAGACCCATCCGGCGCGATTGCATCGGGCAACGTTTACCTCACGGGTAGCTCACCACCGGGACCACTGTGTCGGCGTTGGCGGCAGTCGATGATCCGCCCGTTTCGTTGACAACGTGGAGGATGCCGCCTTTGCCGTGAACCTTGTCGAGGAAGATCGTCAGCAGGTCGTGCAGGCTGCCCGCGGGCAGGGAGTCAGGAACCTCGAAGGCGCGCTCGGCGAAGATGTCCTTTCCCTGGTTGAAGAAGCTGTAGCTGCCCATCCCGTAACCCGCGAAGCTGGTCACGTTGCCGGCGACCTTGAACGCCGCGTAACCGTCGACACCCGGCGACTCCATCCACGCGTCCTGGCTCGGCACGTCGTAGGGCATCTCGTTCTGAAAGAAGACGTCGGTGCCGCCGTTGCCGTTCCAGATCACCTCGTACTTCTGGAAGTGCTCGACGAACAGGCCATAAGCAGTCACGTTGTCGCCATTGACGATGACGCCCGTGTCCGCCGTGTTGACGGTCCACCCGACGCCATTGCCGTGGTCGGCCCGCCACGCCCAGATGTCGTCGAGAATCACGTTGCTGCTGTTGACGATGAGTGCCGCCGTAGCCTTACCGGCGGCTGCGCCGCCGATGCGGAAGAAAACGTCCGACAGCACCGACGGGTCGGAGGCTACACCAGCCTCATGTCCGCTTCCCAACGTCAGCAGTGACGGCGAGGTCCGCCCCCCCGCATCGAAGATCAAGCCGGACACAAGATCGCCTCGTGCGTTGACCGCTCTAATTGCCAGATTGCCGTTTTCCGGTACCAGGGTCGGGAATCCGAGCCCTAGCACGACTGTGTCGGGATGCATGACCTCGATGGCCTGGTCAAGGTGATAGACGCCGGGGCTCAGGATCAGGTTCTTGCCGGAAGCGAGCGCAGAAGTGATCCTGGCTGCGGAGTCTGACGGCTTCGCGATGAAGAAGGAGCTGATTGGGAGCGACGTTCCGGGCGTCGGGCCGCTGCTCCAGGTCGTGCCGGTGGAGTTGTGCTGGACCGACGGCACGAAAACGTTGTAGCTGCCGGTGGAATCCAGATAAAGGTATGGCGCCTCGCGGGTCACCGGGCTGGTGGCCAGGGTCGTGTACGGGTTTCCGCACGGGAAGCACGTGGCCGGAGCGCCGGTCACGCCCGAGAAGACCTGGTTCCAGACCCCGTTTGACCAGCCGTCCAGCCTGCTGTTCCTGGTGAACCACTGCTGCTGCGAACCGTTGACAACGGTGCTGCCGTCGAACGCCGAGTCTGCGATGAACCCGCCGCTCGCGAACGATGGACCGGTGCAGTAGTCCATCAGGCGGAGTAGCAGCCAAACCCTGGCGTGTTGACGTTGATGGTCAGGTTGGAGAGGGAGCGCCAGAAGTTCACAAGGGCTGTGCAGCCGTTGGCGTCGCACTGATTGCGCGCGAACACCGAGCCATTGATCACCACGTCACCCGGAGACTGACCCAGTCCCGCCACGGACGTGTAGTAGCCGACTTGAAAGTTGAGCGGGTGCTCTGTTGTGCCGTAGGTTCCGGGCTCGAACAGAATCGCGTCACGCCGGGAGCCGAACTGGTTGTTGACCTGCGCGCCTGCGATGGCGTCGACCTCCGACTGTATGGCGGCCTGGTCCATGCCGGAATTGAAGATGTGGACATTCGGCCCAAAGTTCGGTGTGCTCGGCGCATCCGCGCCCGCCGTGAGCGCGGTGGTTGTCGCGGCCGAGGCAAGCGCTAGCAGGCCTGCCACGAGCAACGCACGAAGAGTGCGCAATCTCATCTCGTTCTTCTCCCCTGAATGAATCCACCGGCAGCCTAAAACTCCCCCGCCGCTATCTCATTGCAGCACCACCTTCGTCTGCAACCTCAGGTCTCGCGACGACCGTCCCGCGTGGATCGTCCGGGCGCCCGCCTGCGGCATCCACCTGTGGAGGCGCTCATCGAAGAGCATGAATGCGCGGGCAGGGACCACGAGTCGCGCGGCAGCCGTCTCACCGGGCTCCGCCAGGATGGTCGCGAAGGCGATAAGGGTGCGAATCGGGAGGCTCGGATCGTCGTCCGCGCCATCGAGATACAGCTGCACGACCTCGCGGCCGGCGCGCCTACCCGAGTTGCGCACCCTGACCGTAAGCTCGAGGTCTTGTCCCGCCGCTATCGACGCCGCAGCAGGCTCGATCGATTCATATGTCCAGTCCGTGTAGCCGTTTCCATGACCGAAGCAGAAGAGTGGATCTATCCCATGTCGGTCATAGCCCCGATACCCGACCAGGAGGCCCTCGGCGTAGACCAGGCTGCCGGCTTCGGGGTGCGCTCTCAGGACTGGTGAATCCGCCTCTCTCCTCGGCAGCGAAACCGGCAACCGGCCGCCTGGCTCTGCGTCCCCGGTCAGCACCTCGGCCAGCGCTTCGCCGAACGCCTGGCCGGGGAACCAGACCTGGAGAATCGCGGCGACGTCATCCGCCCACGGCATCAGCACAGGCATCCCCGAGTTGACGACGACGACCGTATTCGGGTTCGCCGCCGCGACGCGCCGCACCAGCTCGTCCTGCCGGCCGGGAAGGACCATCGTTTCGCGGTCATATCCCTCGCTCTCGGTCCCGTCCGCGGAACCGACGACAACCACGGCCACCTGGGAGGCGGCGGCCGCCTGGGCCGCCTGCTCGATGAGGTGGTCGTCCTGGAAGTGGGGTGCGATGCCAAGCCGCAGCGTGACGAACCGCTCCTCAGGGCGGTAGTCGACCTGCACCTCGACCTCGTTACCCGCCCTCAAGTCGATTGGAACCCGCAGCTCGGGCGGACGCGACAGGGCTTCCACCACGTCTCGCGGCGGGAGGCTGGTGGATTCGGCGACGACAATGCCCCCGACAGCGATGCTCGTGTGGCCGACGCCGGCCGCACCTATCACGTGCGGTCCGTCGACTTCCGCGCGGTAGCGGGCTCGCATCGTCACTTCGGCACCGCGTAGATGAACAGCTTCGGGCAGGCCATCCCACCACGTCACGATGCTCGTGGGAAATGGAGCGTCGTGCAGCACGCTTCCGTCGGCGCTGCGGATCACGAGGCGAACACCTGCCTTACCCGTGATTGGATCGTGCAGGGTGCCCTCGCCGGGAACGGCGATGGTCGCGCTCGTGACGCACCCCTGGTGCACGCTGACATGGGAATCCATGGCGTCGCGCACCGCGTCGGCGATGGTCGGGCGGTTGACCGGAAGAACGCGCACGCTTCCACCGCCCTGGGTCTGGGGGTCGATCGAGTTGGGGCCGATCAATGCAAGCCGCTCCACGCTCCCCACCGGCAGAGGGAGCAAACCGCGCTCGTTTTTCAGCAGCACGAACGACCGCGCCCCCACCTCTCGCAACAGCGCCGGATCGATAAGGGCGGAGTGCGGTGTCGCGATCGGGCCGGCGCCGTTGCCGTCGGCTGCGCCGTTGAGGGCGCCGACCCTGCGCGCCAGGCTCAGCAGGCGTGCGACCTTGTCATCGATCTCGGCCTCGGGTACCGTGCCGCTACGCACCGCGGCCACCAGAGAGTCGCCCCAGGGTCCCGTCGGCCCCGGCATCACGAGGTCCAGACCGCCGAGCGCGCTCGGCACGGTCGATGTCGTGGCGGACCAGTCGGACACGACCACTCCGCTGAAGCCCCACTCGGTCTTGAGCAGGTCGTGCAGCAGGACCGAGTTCGCGGTCATCGTGGCGCCGTTGACCGAGTTGTATGCGGCCATGAGCATGAACACGTCGGCTTCGGCGATGCATGCCTCGAACGGCGCCAGGTAGAGCTCACGCAGCACGCGCTCTGAGATGCGCGCGTCGTAGGTGCGCCGTTCGGTTTCGGAATCGTTCGCGACGAAGTGTTTGGCGGTTGCCGCGACCCCGGCCTTCTGCACGCCGCGCACGTAAGCCACCGCGATCCGCGAGGTGAGAAGCGGATCCTCGGAAAAGCATTCGAAACCGCGGCCGCTGAGCGGCGTGCGGACGATGTTGACGGTGGGGCCGAGAAGGGCATCGACGCCTTTCGAGCGAGCCTCGCGCCCGAGGGCGGTGGCAAGCTCCTCGATCAGCGGCACGTCCCACGTCGCGGCAAGCGCAACCGGGCAGGGTAGCGATGAGGATGGGTTGGCCGCGTCGAAACGGACTCCGCGCACGCCGGCTGGACCGTCGGAAAACACCATCGGGCGCAGGCCGACCGCGCTCTCGCCGTAGATCACCCACGAGTCCATACCCGTGAGCAGCCGGACCTTCTGCTCGAGGGTGAGCCGCGCCACCAGGCCGGACTCGTCGCCCGGAATGCTGACGGTGGCGCTAGACATGGGCGGCCTCCTTACTTCTGAATTGGGGAGTCCGGCCGGCGAATTGCCGGCCGGACATGTCACGTATCGACAAATCGTTAGGAAACGGGCTTCAGCTGCATGAGGATGTAAGGCATCTGAGGGTCGCTTGGCGAGGGGTTCATATACGGATGCGATTGGTTAGGCCAGCCCGTGTACTTCGCGCTGCTGTAGACGTTCCAGTCCGCGCCGTAGAGCAACGGAGCGTAGGGAACGTCGGTCGACATGATCTTCTCGAGCTTCTGGACGAGCGGGTAGAGCGCGCTGGTGTTAGTGGGATCTGTGCTCGCGTAAGCAGTCAGGGCTGCCTTGGCGTCGGCGTTGGAGTAACCGATCTGCTGTCCGGCAGTGCTCGCAAACCAGTCGTTGTACTGGGTGTACGGGATGCTGCCACCAGCGCCCCAGTGGATCATCGTCTGCCATCCGGAGGGGTTCGAGGTCAGTGTGGTGTTCCAGTCCGAGTAGCCCTGCGCCGGCTTGGTGGTCACGGCCATTCCAAGGGGCTGCAGCTCTTGTGAGATGAGCGCCGCGTTCTCCCAGTAGTCGGAGAACGGAACCGGGTCGTAGACGGAGAACTTGATGATCTTGCCGCCCTTGGTCCAGCAATTGGCGGTGTTGCTTCCGTCGCAGTTTCCGCCTGACTTGAACGTCCCGTTGCTGTACTGGGAGGTGGCCGGAGCAGTCCAGCCGCCGTTCTTGAGGATGTCGTAAACGTCCATACCTGCAGGCAGCTTCTGGGCGGTGGCCGTCGCTGCGTCCGGGGTGTTGCCGCCGGTCGAAAGGTCGCCCGCGAGGCTGCCGTCAGTGGGCAGGAAAGCCTTCTGGTTGGGCAGGATCAGGGCGCTCGACGAGCTCGCCGCACGCTCGTAACCTGACTCACCGAGCAGCGCGAGAGCATTGCGGTCGATGCCATAGCTGACCGCTTTGCGAACAGCTGCTTCGTTGATGCCGGTTGCGCCGCCGTTGCCGGCGTTCAGGTTGAAGTAAAGCGTGACCGTGGAGCCTGACGCGAACCAGGCGTGGTTCGTTTGCGGGTTGAGGTTGACGAAGTTCTCGTAGACGTTGGGGATGTCGTTGCCCGCCCAGTCGAGCTGCCCGCTGATGAGCGCGTCGCTGGCCGCGGCGTTCGTCGCAATCGAAGGAGTGTCGATTTCAGATTCGGGTGGAGTTCCACCCCAGTAGCTGGGGTTCGGCTTCCACTTGATCAATGAGCTGGAGTAGCTGGCCAGCATGAAAGGCCCAGTGCCTACCGGGACCTTGATCGTCATGGTCGGGTTCTGCGCGACCTGCGCCGCCACCGACGCCTTGAGGACGTAGGTGTGCCCGAGGATGGTCGACAGAGAGGTGTACTGCGGAGAGGTGAAGTGAAGAGTGACGTTGTTGGCGTTGACCGTTGCGTCGGATGCCTGGTCGGGCACTCCGAACACGTTGGCCTTCGGATTCGCGAGCATCTTGAAGGTGGCGGCGACGTCGGCCGGACCGAACGATGAGCCGTCATTGAACTTGACGTTCTGGCGGATCGTCATCTGGAGGTCCTTGCCGCCGTTCGCAAACTGGAAAGCCGTGGCCAGCCAGGGGTGGATGCCCGCCGCGGTCGGGTCGAGCTCGTCGAATTCGACCAGCGGCTCGTTAACCAGGCTCCGGGTGCCCATGGCGGACGTAACTGAGTTGGAGTCGTACGGGTTGAAGTCTTCCGAGAAGGTAACTCCGGTGGTCGGCTCGGCGATGAGAGCCTTGCCTCCCGATGTCGTCGCCGGGTTTGACTGCTGACAGGCGCCCAACGCAAGGGCGGCCACGCCAAGCAGACTTGCCAAAGGTCGCCAATTCATAGGTATGTCACCTCCGTGACGCACTGCGCGTTCGCAGTGGACTGCTGCTGGGGACACCGGGACACGCGCGCCACCACACCCCCGCGGCAACGGCCGGCGGAGACCGAAACGCACGACGAAAATCCATCCATCCTCACCTCTTTGATTTCTCTGTTTCGAGTGATCCGGTCGCGAGAACTCCGTTTTCGCTGGCCTGCCGCTCAGCGGGGTCGACATGCAGCCAGCACGCCGCGATGTGGTCCGGCGAGACCTCGATGCTGGGCGGCGCCTTGTGCTTACAGACCTCCATCACGTGCGGGCATCGCGGGTGGAAGCGGCACCCCGTCGGCGGCGCAAGCAGGCTGGGCGGTGCGCCGCTGCCGGCCAGGACGGGAGGCTGCGCCCGATCTGGATCGGGCGCAGCGGAGAGCAGTAGTTGCGTGTAGGGGTGGGCGGGGCGGTCGGTCAGCTCCACACTGGGCGCCGCCTCCACCAGCTGCCCCGCGTACATGACGACGATCGTGTCGGCCAGGTAGCGCGCCGACGCGATGTCGTGCGTGATGTAGAGGATCGCGAGGTTCTCTCGGTCGCGCAGGTCGGCCAGCAGGTTGAGCACGCCGAGGCGGATCGAAACGTCGAGCATCGACACGGGCTCGTCCGCGATCAAGACGCGGGGCTTGACCGCCAGGGCGCGGGCGATGGCGACGCGCTGCCGCTGCCCGCCCGACAACTCGTGCGGAAACTTGTCGGCGAACTGCCGCGCCGGCTTGAGGGCGACCCGCTCGAGCAGATCATCGACCGTCTTGTCCGTGTTGCCGTTGACGAGGTGGTGGATCTTGAGCGGGCGTTCCAGGTCGTGGCGGACGCGATGCACGGGGTTCAGGGAAGCGAACGGATCCTGGAAGACCATCTGAACCTGCCTCGCATACGAGCGGGGGCGCCCCGCGCGAACCGGCTTGCCGTCGAGCAGCACCGTGCCTTTGTCTGGCTTGGTGATCTCGGCCAGGATCCGCGCGACCGTCGTCTTCCCCGCACCGCTCTCCCCGACGAACGCGGAACGGCGTGGACGGGCGCCTTGCGAGCGAAGAACCCCCGCCCCTGCTTGACCCAGAAGTACTTGGTCAGGTTGCGACCTTCGAGAACCGGTGCTGTCGTCATTGGATGTCCACCTGAGACAACCGCTCGCGCATGACGTCCCCCGGCTCAGCAAGTGAGAGCTCGAGTGGTGGAGTTGCGCCATTGCGATGCAGCCAGCACGCGACTTCGCGGTTGGGCCCCGGTATCGACCTGAGCACGGGCACATCGTGCTTGCACTGATCGAGCGCCCACTTGCAGCGAGGATGGAAAGCGCATCCCGAGGGGAGATCCCTGAGGTCGGGAGGTGACCCTGGGATCCCCGCCATCGGGACGCGCTTGCCGTGCATGGGCGGAAAGCAGTGCAGAAGCCCATGCGTGTACGGCAAGCGCGGTGCGCGAAAAAGGGAGTTGGCGGGCGCCCGCTCCATCAATCGACCCGCATACATCACCGCGATGTCATCCGCGAACTCGACCAGCAGCGAGAGGTCGTGGGTGATGAAGAGGGCCGCGAAACCGAGCCGGTCGCGCAGCCCCATCAGCTCTTCGAGGATCTCGCGCTGGGTCACGACATCAAGTGCCGTGGTGGGCTCGTCGAGGACCATCACCTGCGGCTCGAGGGCCAGCGCCATGGCGATCATCGCCCGCTGCCGCATGCCGCCGGACAGCTCATGCGGATAGCTGCGCAGCCGATCGCCATTCATGCCGACCATATCGAGCAGCTCGACCCCGCGCGTATACCGCTGGTCGCGAGACATGTGCGGCCGGTGGGCGCGCAGCATGTCGTCGAACTGCGCCCCAATCGTGGTCACCGGGTTCAACGCGTTGAGCGAGCTCTGCAGCACGACTGCGATCTCCGACCAGCGGATCTCGCGCAGCCGGTGCGGCCCCGCCGCGAGCATGTCGATCGTTTCCTTCGGGTTGTCACCGGTGAATGGCTTTGAGTGGAACAGCACCTGTCCTTCGGTGATGACAGCAGGAGCACGCAGGAGGCGGATGGCGGCGAGGGCAAGCGTCGTCTTTCCGCTTCCACTCTCTCCCGCCAGACCGAGGACGCGACCGCGGCGAAGGACGAGGTCGCAGTCTCTCACCGCGTGCACCGCTTGGTCGCCGTACCCGTAGTCGACCGACAGGCCGCGGATCTCCAACACGGCGTCGGGCGTGCTTGGCGTTGTGTTCGCGGCCGTCGCAGTCCTTCTCATCACGGGCGTCAGGCCGAGCGTCGCGCTGACGTGGGCGCCGGCTTTCCTTGCAGCTTTTGCGGTAAGACCTGATGTACGCAGGCGTGGGTTGATGAACTCGTCGATTCCAAAGTTCACGAGCGCGAGTCCGGTGCCGAGCAGCGCGACACAGATTCTGGGCGGCGCCCACCACCACCACCAGCCGCCGCGCACTGCGTTGTTGGCGAAGCCTTCGCGCAGCATCTCGCCCCAGTTCCACAGGCCCGGCGGCGAGCCCGTCGGCGAACCGGCGAGGCCGAGGAAGGAAATGGCGACGTAGGCGTAGATCGCCGTGAGTGAGGTAAAGAGAAACGAGGCGGCGACAATCGGGATGAGGTTGGGCAGGATCTCGACGCCGATGATCCGTAAGGATCCCTCGCCGGAGACGCGCGAGGCTTCGACAAAATCACGATTGCGCAGAGACAGGGTTTGCGCGCGCAGCGTGCGCGCTGTGTACGCCCAAGTGGTCACGGCGATGATGGCCGCAACGAGCGCGAGGCTGGATCCAGCCGACGGCACGTAATCGGCGAGCACGATCAGGAGGGGCAGGCCGGGAATCGCGAGCGATACGTTGGCGACGAGGGAAAGTCCTTCATCGGTCGCGCCGCCGATATAGCCGGCGGTGACTCCGAAGATGATCGAAAGCACAGTCGCGATCGCGGCGGCGAGGAGGCCCACGAACATGGTCGCCTGCGTCGAGGCGAGCAGCTGTGACCATGCGTCCTGCGCGAACACCGTCGTCCCGAGCCAGTGCGCGGCGGACGGGCCTAACGGCAGCGGGTAGTAGCTGGCCGGAAAACCCGAGTCGCCCCCGGTGCCTGGGACCAGGACGTGCCGCACCCAGTTCTGCGTGTCGGTCGCGTTGGGCGAATAGGGCGTCACGCTGAACACGCCCAGGATGACGAGCCCCGCTATGACTTTCGGCGAGCGTGGGATGCGGAGCACGCGGGCTCTCTGCAGGGTGGCCGGCGCGTGGGTGAGGGCCGTGCTGTCGATGGTCATGCGGCCTGCCTCGCCCGAGGATCGATCGCGACATAGACGGCGTCGGCGATCAGGTTGGCTACCAGCACGACCAGCGTGATCACCACGAACACGCCCTGCACCAGCGGGTAGTCGAGCTTGCCCAGCGCGTCGAACAGGTGGAATCCGATTCCGGGGTAGTTGAAGACGATCTCGACCAAGATCTGACCGCCGACGACGAGGCTGATGGCGATTGTGAAGTTGGCGACGACCGGGAGAAGAGCGTTGCGCACCGCGTACCAGACCACGGTGCGGCCGGGCAGTCCCTTGGCCTGCGCCACCAGGACAAAGTCCTCGTCCATGGTGGTGATCACCTGGTTGCGGATCGAGAGGATGAATCCGGCCATCGACGCGAGGACCACGGTCGCCGCCGGCAGGATGGCATGGCTGACGACGCTCCCGATGTACGGAAGGTTGGGGCCGGGGGTGGTGGCGTATATGTCGTAGCCGAACAGGCTTGGGAACCACTTCAGCATGGTCCCGGTCTGGCCGAGGACCAGGACCAGGACGATTCCCAGGAAGAAGAATGGAAGCGCCTGGAAGAAAGTCGCGAACGGGATCAGCCAGTCAGTCCAGGAACCCCGTCGCCAGGCGATCAGGGTTCCGATCGCGCTGCCGCCGAGAAATGCCAGCGTGGTCGAGATGCCGAGGAGGACGAGAGTCCAGGGCAGGTAGGAGAGGATGAGACTCCCCACGGGGGCGTTCTCGGACCACGAGTGTCCGAGATCCCCGTGCAGAAGGTTGCCGATGTACTGCGTGTACTGATCCCACATGCTCGTGTGGACGTTGTAGCCGAGCTGCAATTCGATCGCTCTTACGCACTGCGCGTTGCAGTTGCCGGACTGCGAGGCCCGCGCCACCGCCCCGGCCACCGGGTTGCCCGGCACAACGCGCGGGAGCAGAAAGCTGACCGTGACCGCCACCCAGGCGGCGAGCAGGTAGACGCCAAAACGGCGGACCAGCGCGCGCATCGCTAGATGCCACCCCTCGCGGCACGGACCGCGCGACTCGCGCACCCGCAGCTCTCGCGAATGATCAGTTGCACGGGAAGGACCACGTCGGAGTCGCCTTTGCCGGTGCTGATCTTGGAATAGAGGACGTCGAACGCGGTCGCGCCAAGCTCCTGCATGGGCTGGCGCACGGTGGTCAGCGGAGGATGCAGGTGGCGAGCCACAGGCACGTCGTCGAAACCCGTGACCGCGACGTCATGCGGGACCCCGATCCCGCGGCGGGCGAGGGCGTACATGGCTCCGAGAGCTGTCTGGTCGTTGGCGCAGACGATTGCGCGCGGCAGTTTTTCTCCGGCGTTGAGCAGCCCATCGATGACCTTGGCGCCCCCGGCCGCGCTGTAGTTCCCTTGCCAGCTGCTCCCGACATGGACTACGGCGCCATGCGACACGGCCTCGAGCTCGAAGGCCCGGGCGCGCGCTCGGTTGTCAGGACTGTCGGTGCGTCCCGACAGGTAGGCGACGCTCTGGTATCCGTGGTCGACGATGAGATGCCGGACCAGGGCGCGCATCCCCGCCTCGTTGTCACACCTGACGTTCATCGCACCCCGTACCGGGGTCCCGGCCAGGGTGACGAGGGGGACCGTGCTCGCCAGCCGGGTCACGCCGGCCGCCGGCAGCATCCGGTCGTGCAGGATGATCCCGTCCGCTTTGCCCGCGACCCCGGAGATGCGCGTGGATGCGTTCTCATCGTTGAACCCGACCGAGCTCATCAGGACGTCGAATCCACGGCGCTGCGCGGCGACGTCGATGCCGCGATTGATGACGTCAATGAAGAGCAGGCTTTCGTCCTCGTCCTCGAAATGCGTCTCGTCGCCGCGACGGAAGACCACTCCCACGACCTCTTTGAGTCCGTTGGACAGCGCACGCGCTGCGCCGTCGGGCACGAAGCCGAGCTCGGTCACCGCGCGGATGACGCGCTCGCGGGTGCTCGCCCGCGGTGTGCCCTGGCGGTTGAGGACCCGGGAGACGGATGCGATGGAAACGCCGGCCCGCCTCGCGACGTCATAGATCGTCAGCGGTCCTTTTGGCCTTTTCGGTTCGGGCAAATTCGGTGTGCGCTCCAACCGACGGGGCGACTGGCACTGTAAGCGCTTACCGGTAAGCGCTTACAGGATTATATGGACGTCATGCGAGTTGTCAAGACCGAAGATCGGCGGGCGCGCGGCAGGCCCATTTCGCGCGCCTGACGCCACCCGTGCGGAATCTGCGGCCGAGTTCGGCTCGGCTGACGCCAGACGGGCGGAATCTGCTTTGGAGCTCGGCGCGGTTGACGCCAGGCCTGCGGAGTTGGATTGCCTGGGCTTAAGGTCGAATCATGCCAAGTGTTCTCTACCGGACCGATTTGGTCACGCCGCCCGAAGTGGCGGCAGATCCGAGCGGGCTCATCGTGCCGGAAAACCTGCAAGGGCAGACCGAGCATTTCTCTGTGTATGCCGATCCCGCGCTGGGAGATGATGGGCGGCAGGACGCGCAGGGCGTGCTCGAGAAGTGCGAGGGCGACTACACCACGGTGTCGAGCTACTTCGGCGGGCTTGCAGCCGGGCCGTTCAACGTCATTCTTTTCTCCAATTCCGGCGGGGCCTACCACATGACCTGCGCCGCGACCGACCTCTTCTGCGACGCGAGGACCAACCCCCCGGACGGTGACTACTCAGAGTTTCTGAACGTCGCCGAGTTCGTCGAGGTGTTCGAAGCGTTGCAGGCGGGCGGCTGGGATTGCGGACGGAGCAACGGCGAGGGGCTTTCGCGCGTGCTCGCCACCGATGCATATCCCGGACAGCTGGACGGCTTCGCGACCGCATCGAGCTGGCTCGATTCGAGCCGGCAGGATTTCGTCGACCGCAACGACAACAGCGACACCAACCCTCTCGCCAACGGCTGCTCCGTCCTGTTCCTCAACTGGCTGCGCTTTCAGCTCAACTTCACCTGGCAGCAGATCGTCGGCGCAGCGGCGCCGACTCTCGCCCAGACGTTCAACAAGCTGACTGGGAAGAACGACGGCTTCCAGCAGTTCTCGAGCTTGCTCGACTCCCACTTTCCAAAGGGCGGAACCTCGGGCCTGGTCACGGATAATCCGTTTCCCCTCTGAAACGGTCGGTCGCGCGCACGATCTCGCGTCCGATTCCTTCGCCGGCCGCGTGACCCGCCTCGTCAACGATCACAAGCTCGGCTCGGGGCCACGCACGCTGGAGCTCCCACGCATTTGCGATGGGAGACTGGAAATCGAACCGGCCGTTGATGAGCACTCCGGGGACTTTCGTGAGCGCACCGGCGTTGCGGATCAAGACATCGTCCTCCAGAAACAGGTCATGCCGGACGTAGTGCGTGACGATTCGAGCGAAGGCCATCGCGTAGTCGGGATCCTGGAAGCGCCGGTCGAGCCCCTCGTGCGGCGGCCAGTGCGGCGTGGCCGACTCCCACAGGCACCACTCGAAGGCAGCCCGGCGCCGCACCTCCGGGTCAGGGTCGTCGAGCAAGGCGGCATATGCCTCGACGACGTCGACTTCTCGCCCCGCGACCACAAGACGCGCCCACTGTTCCGGAAAGAACCGCGCGATGCCTCCGCGAAACAACCAATCGACCTCGCTGCGGCGTCCCGATGTAACACCGAACAGGATCATCTCGCTCACGTGTTCGGGATGCGTCTCCGCGTAGGCGAGGCCGAGCGCGCTGCCCCAAGAGCCGCCGAGGACAAGCCAGCGTTCGACGCCCAGGCGCCGGCGCAGCGACTCGATGTCACCCAGGAGGTGCTGTGTGGTGTTCGTGCTCAGGTCGGTCGTGGGATCAGCGGCATGCGGACGGCTCCTCCCACTGTTGCGCTGATCGAACAAGACGACGCGGTAGGCGCTCGGGTCGAACAGCCTTCGGAACCACGGCGAGCATCCCGAGCCTGGGCCGCCGTGGAGAACGAGGGCGGGCTTACCGGAAGGGGCGCCGCAGCACTCCCAGTAGATGAGATTGCCGTCGCCGGCGCTCAGCATGCCGTGGTCGTACGGCTCGACTTCGGGATAGAGGTCGGTCACCCTCGAGCCTATCCTCCGAGGGCGCGGAGGAGGTCCTTCAGCTGCGCGGTCTGCCAGTCCTGGAACGATGCAGTCGCGGGCACCAGCGTCTCGGTGATCTTCACCACCGGGATTCCGCGAGAAGTCGCCCTGTCGACAAGTCCCTGGATGTCCGGGGTCGAGTTCTGGGAGTTGAAGACAAAGACCCTTACTTCCCTGGTCGCGATCTCGTTCTCGACCTCGGCCTTGTCCGCCGCGCTGGGGTCAGTCCCCTCGCTGATCGCCTTCAGATAGCTGTAGGGAGTGATCAGGTCAAGCCCCGTTCCATCGGCCAGGTAGGAGAAGATGCTTTCCGTCGCGCCGACCTTGGTGCCTGCGTATTTCTGCTTGATGGCACCAATGGTGTCGTGGTAGTCCTTCAGGCCAACCGTCCTGTATTGCTCCGCCTGTGCCATGAAGGCAGCAGCGTCGGCGGAGTCGATCCTCCCGAGGTCGGATGCGATCCTGTCGATCACCTGGTCGACATAGGCGGGTGAATACCACATGTGCGGGTTGTCACCTTCCTTCTTGCCGAAGAGATCACCGATTGTCAGCACGGTCCGTCCCGAAACGGGGTTTGCTGCCAGAAGCTTCGGGGCCCACGCGTCATATCCGGCTCCGTTGACGATCACGTACTGGGCCTGCGCGATCAGGCGTGCGTCGCCGGGCGTCGCCTCATAGGAGTGTGGATCCGTGTTCGGATTGGCGATGATGCTCGTCACGTCTGCGTGCGTGCCGGCGACCTGGGCCGCGATGCTGCCCCAGAAGTTCTCCGCGGCGACCACGCGGACACGGCCCGCATCGCCGTGGCCGCTCGGCTCCATGCTCAGACCGCAGGCCGACAGCAGCAGCATCGCGGCGGCCACTGTGACGACGCCTCTCATCGGGATGCGGCGGGCCGGATCTGGCGGCCGAGCTGAGAGACAAGGTAGGCGGCGAAGGCCACCGCCGTGATGAAGAAGCTCGCCGGGTAGGAGATATAGAAGGAGAGGACGAGCCCGATCCAGACCACCGCCAGAGCGATCAGGGCCGAGAGTGCCATCCCGAGCCACGGTCGCGCTGAGATGTTCTGAGCGACAGCCGCCGGGGTCACCATCAGAGCGAAGATGAGCAGGGCGCCGACAGCCTGGACCGATTCGGCCACCGTGACCGCGACCAGGAACAGGAACAGCGCCGTGAAGGCACGCGTGGGCACGCCTCGCGCGAGGGCGACGTCAGGATCGATGCTGACGAAGAGGAGCGGCCGCGCGACCAGGAGGGTCACGGCGCAGATTGCAACGCCGCTGATCGAGCCCACGATCACCTGGATCGGCTGCAACCCTAGGATCGACCCGAACAGCACGCTGATGCCGACTGAGCCAGTGGCGCCGCTTCGCGCGGACGTGTACAGGCTCAAGAACAGCACGCCGAGGCCGAGCACCCAGGCAAAGATCGTGCCGATCGCCACGTCCCTGCCACGTCCTCGGCCGCCAAATGTGCCGATCGCGAGCGCCACCGCGATGCAGCTGCCAAACACGCCCGCGAGCAGGTTGAGGCCGGCGAGCAATCCGCCGAGGCTTCCCGTGAAGGCGACGTGTCCGAGGGCGTCGGAGGTGAAGACCTCATTACGCAAGACGACGAAGTAGCCGACCAGTCCGGCCGCGAGCGCGATGCATCCGCCCGTAAGGAACGCGTTGCGCATGAAGTCGAGCGCGAGCATCTGCCCGATGGACATCACGCCTCCGCTGCGAACCATGTGCCGCGAAGCTGCAGGCTTCCATTGCGGAAAGCCAACGCCCCTTTCACCGCCCGAATCGCCACGTACACGGCAAAAGCAAGGCTCGTGATAAAGAACCCGACCGGAAGGTCGCTGAAGTACGCGAGGGCAAGGCCGAGCCAGGTGAAGGCCAGCGAGAGCACGACGCTCACGGCTAGCGCGCGTGCCGGCCGCGCTGTCAGTTGCAGCGCGGACGCCCCGGGTGCGACGAGCAGGGCGAAGATCAGGAGCGTGCCCACGATCTGCACGGTGATGGCGACCGCGAGGGCGAGGACGATGAGAAACGCGATGGACAGCAGCCGCACATGCACACCACGCGCCTCAGCGACGTCGGGGTCGACGGTGGCGAAGGTCAGCTGCCGGCCGAAGATGGCCAGCGCCCCGAGGCCGAGCAGCGCCACCACGAGCGTGAGCTGAACGTCTCGGTCGGCGATGCCGAGGATGGTTCCGAACAGGAAGGTGTAGATCCCGGCCGCGCTGCCCGCGTACAGGCGGAAGAAAAGCAGGCCCAGGCCCAGCGAGAAGGCGAGGATCGAGCCGACGGCAGCCGACTCCGCGCGATGACCGGCATCGAGGTTGCGGCCCACCCATCCGATGCCGAGCGCTGCCGCGACGCAGAAGGCGATCAGGCCGAAAACAGGCGCGACGTGCACGAGCACGGCGCCGGCCGCGCCTGGGAAGCCGACCTGGGAAAGCATGTGCGCGGCAAAGCTCTGGCCTCTGAGCACCACGAAGTACCCGGCCGCCCCGGCGAGCAGCGCGACGAGGGTGCCCGCAACCAACGCGTTCTGCATGAAGTGGTACTGCAGCAGCAGCTGGACGTCGGCGAGCAAATCCCACGACATCAGTTGTCGGCGGCGTGGTAGCTGACCGGCTCGTGCTGCCCGACCACGACGATCCGGCCGTCGCTCGTCCTCAGCACCTCGACCGGGGCGCCGTAGAGTCGGGTCAGCGTTTCGGTCCGGATCACCTCTTCCGGTTTGCCGCAAAGCACTCGACCGCCGGCGACGTAGACGACGCGATCGACGAACGGCAGGATGGGGTTGATGTCGTGGGCGACCAGCAGCACCGTCACGAGACGCCTCTGGCAGATGGTGCGGATCAGGTCGGATATCGCTTGCTGGTTGTTGAGGTCGAGACTCTCGAGCGGCTCGTCGAGCATCAGCATTCGCGCCCCGGTGACCAGCGCCTGCGCGATCAGGATGCGCTGCTGCTCGCCACCTGAGAGCTCGCCGATCGGCCTGCCGGCGTAGGCGCCGGCGCCCACCAGCTCGATCATCTCCCGCACCCTCTCCGCATTGGCCGGCGAAGGCAGAGGCACACCCAGCCGGTCGCCGTCCAGGCCCAAGCTCACCAGGTCGAGCGCGCGGATCCTGAGGTCGGGGTCGAACCTGCGGCGCTGCGGCAGGTAGCCGACCGCATCGTTGCCGCGGCGGACCGGGCGCCCAAAGACACGCGCGGTGCCTGCGCTCAGCGGGACGACGCCTAACAGCGCCTTGAGCAAGGTGGATTTGCCCGCGCCGTTCGGACCGAGGATAGCCACGAACTCCCCCGCCGCCACCTCCAGGCTGGCATCCCGCCAGACGACATGACCGCCCAGCGAGACGCTGGCCCGCTCGAGGGCGACCGCCATAGGGCTCCGGCGCTGAACGACTTCAACCAAGATGCGCAAGATTATTGCACAAGTTGTATGCGCAAGCGATATGCGCATCCGGCCTATACTTGGGCGCAGATGCCCCGACCCAGCCCGGTGACCGATGAGGTGCGCCGCCTGTTCGAGATCCAGGAACGCCACGCGTGGTCGATCGAGGAGCTGCACGACACGGTCCGTTCCTCGCTCGGATCCGCCGACTACTCGTCGGTCTTCAGGGCAGTGAGCCTGCTCGAGAAGCAGGGCCTGATCGACCGGATCGACCTGGGCGAACGCCACGCCCGCTTCGAGCTGCGCGACGACCACCACGAGCACATCCGTTGCGAGAGCTGCGGGCGGGTGGCAGAGGTCCCGGTATGCGTTCTAGACGACGCGGCGGCGCAGGTCCAGAGCCTGACCGGTTACAGGGTCCTGAGCCACCAGGTCGTGTTCGGCGGCCTGTGCCGCGACTGCGCGGCTCGGGCCTGATTACACTGTCGGCGACACCTGGACTTTGAGGCCCGCGCCGGCAAGAAAGGCGTCGATCGCTTTGGGGTACTCGTCGAGCGGGAATCGACTCGTGATCA
Source organism: Chloroflexota bacterium (assembly GCA_005887735.1). Taxonomy (GTDB): domain Bacteria; phylum Chloroflexota; class Dormibacteria; order Dormibacterales; family Dormibacteraceae; genus 40CM-4-65-16. The sequence continues at coordinate 35,272 of VBII01000035.1, read as the reverse complement.
TCGCCTCGGAATCGATGACGCCCTTGGCAAACAGGGCGAGCGCCCGCTCGAAGCTGTGCAGGACGGCCATCGAGCCGACGATCTTGATCTCGTCGTTGTAGACCCGAAACGGCGAGAACCGCGCGGTCGCATCGGACTTGGCCACGCCGAACATCAGGAACGTCCCGCCTCGCGCCACTCGCTTCAGCCCGTCTTCGATCGCCGGCACGACGCCGGTCGCATCGATGACGACGTCCCAACCCTGCGGCATGTCCAGCTCGTCGGCCGAGGCCGCGATCCGGTCCGCGGCCAGGCGGCGGGCGAGGTCGTGGCGCTTGGGATTCGTTTCGACCATGTCGAGGCGGCTCGCCCCGCTGTCTTTCGCGAGCTGCGCGAGGAGCAGTCCCATGGTCCCGGCGCCGTAGATCAGGTAGTCGCCGGCAACCTTCGCGTCGACCATGTCGAGGCCATGGACCGCGCAGGACAGCGGCTCGACCAGGGTGCCCCAGCTGCGCGGCAGATCTGCCGGCAGGCGGAACGCATTCGCGGCCGGGACGGCGACGAACTCGGCGCATGCCCCGTCGGACCTGCCCACGCCGATCGCGTTCCAGTTCTCGCAGAGGTTGAAATGCCCGGCGCGGCACTGCCGGCAGGTGCCGTCGTAAAGCGAGGGATCGACGGCGACGAAATCGCCGACGTTGACGTTGCTTACGCCGGCGCCGATTTCAACGACCTCGCCGCAGAACTCGTGGCCGGGGATGATCGGATAGCGCGTCGGCGCGAACTCGCCGCGGATGACGTGGATGTCTGTGCCGCATATGCCGCAGGCCTCGACCTTGACGACCGCCTCGCCGGCCTTCGGCGACGGTTCAGGGACGTCCTTGACGACGACCTCGTTAGGCTCTTCGACGACGACCGCCTTCATTTCACTGCGCCCATGGTCAGACCGCGGATCAGCTGCTTTTGCGCGATCCAGCCTGCGAGCAGCACGGGCAGGCTGGCCAGCGTCGCCGCTGCGGCAAGCTTGGCGTAAAAGAGGCCGCGGCCGCTGATGAAGCTCACTAGGAAGATCGGCGCCGTCGCGGCGACCGAAGACGTCAGGTTCACAGCGTAGAAGAACTCGTTCCAGCTGAAGATCAGGCAGATCAGCGACGTGGCCGCAAGGCCCGGAGCGATGAGCGGCACCACGATCCGCAAGATCTCATGCCGGAACGTGGCGCCGTCCACGCGCGCTGCCTCAAAGAGGTCGATGGGAATCTCGAGGAGGAACGAGCGCAGGAGCCAGACCCCGAGCGGAAGGTTGATCGTGGTGTAGATGAGGATCAAAGCAAAGATGTTGTCCAGCAGCTGCAGGTCGCGAGCCAGCAGGTAGAGCGGGACGAGGCTCGCGGCGAAGGGCAGGAAGCGGGTCGAGATGAAGAAGAACAGCATGTCCTGAGTCCTCTTCACCGGCCTGATGGCCAACGCGTATGCGGCGGGCAGGCCGAGGACCAGCACCAAGAACGTCGAGACAACGCTCGCGATCGCCGAGTTGATGAAAAACGGCGGGAAATCTCCGCCGAGCACGGTCTGGAATTCCTCCAGGGTCGGGACGAAGAAGATCGTCGGCGGCGAGCTGGCCGCCTGCGGCTCGGTCTTGAGCGCTTCGAGCCACATCCACAGGACTGGAAAAAAGAAGACGAACACCACGGCCCAGCCGACGACTGACCACAAGATCCTCTTCCGGTTCGCAGCGAGGGCGCCGATCATCGCCTGGCCTCCACCTGGAAGATCGAGAACAGGGTGCGCAGCGCAAAAGTGGCGACGATGATCGTGATGATCACGGCGATCACCCCGATCGCGGATGCCTGCCCGATGCTGAAACCCTGGAAGGCGACGATATAGAGCAGGAACGGAATGTTGGTCGTGTCCTCGCCAGGACCGCCGTAGGTCAGCATGTAGATCGAGTCGAAGGTCTGCACGACGAAAAGCGATCCGAGCAGTGCGCCGAGCTCGATGAAAGGACGGACCAGCGGCAGGGTGATGCGACGAAAAGCCTGGAACGCGTTCGCACCGTCCACTCGCGCCGCCTCCAGGACCTCAGGGTTCTGCGACTGGAGCCCCGCAAGAATGATCAGCATCATGAACGGCGTCCAGCGCCAGACCTCTACGGCCACAACAGTCGCCATGGGCGCGCGGCCTATCCAGTCGATCCGGCTGAGACCGAATGGGGTCAGCAGGTATGGGAGCAGGCCGAACAGAGGATTGAGCAGCGTGTCCTTCCAGACGAGTGCGCCGGCCGTGGGCATGATCAGGAACGGCGCGATCATCAGCGTCCGCATGATGCCCTTGCCGAAGACCTCTGAGTTCAAGAGCATCGCGACGGCCAGGCCGAGGATGACCGAGATCGCGATCACGGAAACGGTCAGAAGCACGGTGTTCCAAACGGCGGTTCTGATGCTCTCGTTGGTCAGGAGCGCGGCATAGTTGTCCAGCCCGGCGAACCTGAAGCTGCCCGGCTGGAGGAGGTTCCACGAGAAGAAGCTGTAGTAGACGGTCATGGCAAACGGGATCTGGGTCACCAGGAACACGTAGACGAAGGCCGGGATCAGCGGAAGGCGGCGTGCCCAGGATTCCCGCCGGGAAAGGGAGGCGGCGGAACCCCGCACGCCTCCGATCCCCGCGACCGAGCGGAGGATTGACAAACCTACTTGTGCTTGCTGCCGACGTCCGTGGCAAGCGCCTGAGCTTTCTGCAGCGCCTGGTCGACCGTTTCGTTGCCGGCGATCACCTTGGCGAACTCTTGAGAAACCTGGTCGCCGAGCTGCTGGAACTCATCGATGTCGACGTACTGAACCCCGATGTAAGGCACGGGATCGACGGAGGGGTGGTTCACGTCGGCGTGGGCGATGGAGTCGAGAGTGACCTGCGCGAAGCCACCCGCGGCTTGCTGGTACTCGGGGATCGAGTAGGTCGAGGTTCGTGTCCCAGGGGGCACGTGCGCCCAGCCGAGCTTCTGGCCCACGAGCTTGATGTATTCCTTGTTGGT
>VBII01000035.1:0-32203 GCA_005887735.1 Chloroflexota bacterium | reverse complement strand
GCCCGAGTTCTTTGCCGCGTCGCCGGTGAAGTTGCTCGCGCCCACGGTGGCGTCGTACCACATCGCGACCTTGCCGCTGTTGTACGCGTTGAGACACTCGGTGAACCCGGCGCTGCCGGCCCCGGGCTCGCCCGCCGACTTCAGAAGGTTGACGTAGAAGGTCACGGCATCCTTCCACTGCGGCGTGTTCAGCGTGGCGTTCCAGCTCTTGTCGAACCACCGACCCCCAAACGTGTTGACGACGGTGTCCAAGGGCGCAAGCTGCTCGCCCCATCCGGGGAGGCCTCTCAAGCAGATTCCGTTGACACTCGAGCTGTTGACGGCTCGGGCTGCCGCCGCGACCTGGTCCCATGTCGGGTGGTCGGGCATAGTCACGTTCTTGGCCGCCAGCATGTCTTTGCGATACATGAGCATCGAAGACTCGCCGTAGAACGGCACCGCGTAGAGGTTGCTGTTGTAGGTGAGGGCGGTCCTGATGCCCGGGATCAAGTCGTCAGGTGCGTACGACGAATCCTTCGCGATGTACGGGCTGAGGTTTTCGATCCATCCCTTCTTGGCCCATAGCGGAACCTCGTACGTGCCGATCGTGAACAGGTCATACCGACCACTGTTCGCGGCGACGTCCTGCGTAACCTGCTGCCGGAGCTGGTCTTCAGGCAGAGTCACGATCTTCACGGTGATGTTCGAATGCGCGCTCTGGAAGTCGCCGACGAGCTGTTTCAGGTCCGCCATCTGCGGGTTGTCCACGGCGGCCAGCGTGATCGTGGTCCCGCTTCCGCCGCCGCCGCCACCTGCTCCCGGCGAACACGCGGCGCCCAGCAGGGCGATCAGCAGCCCGAGAATGGTGATGGCCCTGTGCCGGACCGAGAACCGAAGTTTCCTATCGCTCATGCAGAGTCACCTCTTTTCATTCGGCCAGATAGGGATGCCCCCAGGCAGCGTGACAACGTTGTCAAAAGACAACGTTGTCTGATATAGCACAGATCCGTATAAACTGCAAGAAAAGAATTGCGTGCGTCGCTTCAGCCGGCCCTAATGCCTTGCGAGGAGGCTAACGTTGCCAAACGAACCTGGTGACAGATCTCGACCCACGATGCGCGAAGTCGCGGCGCTGGCGAAGGTCAGCATCAAGACCGTCTCGCGGGTCGTGAACGGCGAAACCGGCGTCTCTCCCCGACTCGCGCGAAGGGTGACCGCGGCGAGCGAGCGCCTGGACTACCGCCACAACCTCACCGCGAGCAGCCTCCGAAGATCCGACGGCAGAAGCGCCACGATCGGCGTGGTCCTCGAGGACGTTTCCAACCCATTTGCCTCCGCGCTGCATCGCTCGATCGAAGACGTCGCGGTGCGGCGCGGCGTGCTCGTCCTCGCCGGCAGCTCGGACGAAGACGAGGCAAGGGAACGAGAGCTGATTTCCGCGTTCGCCTCCAGGCGGGTCGACGGCCTGATCATCCAACCGGCGAGCCACGACCACAGTTACTTGCTCGCGGAGCGCAAAGTTGGCACGGCGATCGTTTTCGTGGACCGGCCGGCAGGTTTTTTCGACGCGGACACCGTGCTCACCGACAATGCGGCCGGGGTGCGCCGCGGCATACGGCACCTGATCGCACAAGGCCATCGCCGGATCGCGTACCTGGGCGACCTGCATACGATCGCTACGGCCGCCGAAAGGCATCGCGGTTACGTGCAGGAGCTGGCAGCACAGAAGATTCAGCTGGATGAACGGCTGGTGCGCCTCGATCTGCATGGAATCGAAAAGGCCGAAGCGGCGGTGGCTGAGCTGCTCACCGCCTCACCGCGACCAACCGCTCTCTTCGCAGGACAGAACCTGATCACGATCGGCGCCTTCCGCGCAATGCGCCACCTCGGATTGCACAAACGGACTGCCCTGGTCGGCTTCGACGACTTCCTCCTTGCGGATCTCCTGGAGCCTGGGATCACGGTCATCGCCCAGGACCCTGCCGCGATCGGACGCACGGCGGCCGAGATGCTTTTTCGCCGCCTCGACGGTGATCGATCGCCGTCGGAGCATCACACGGTCGTGACCCAGATGATCACCAGGGGTTCGGGCGAGATTCGTCCGTGATCGTCGTCTGCGGCGAAGCGTTGATCGACATGATTCACAACGGCGACGGCACTCAACGCGCGGCGCCGGGTGGAGGGCCGTTCAACACCGCCCGAGCCCTGGCCCGCCTCGGAGTCCCCACCGCCTTTCTCGGACACCTTTCGGCCGATGCGTTCGGACGCGACCTGGCCGGCCTGCTCACAGATGACGGCGCCGACCTGCGGTTCGCGACGATCGGTCCGGAGTCGACGACCATCGCGGTCGCCGACGTCGACAGCGAGGGCCTCGCCGAGTACGAGTTCCTCATCCAGGGCACCTCGGCGCCGAACCTGACGCCGGAGATGCTTCCGGAGCATTTCAGCGCCGACGTGAGCGCCCTGCACCTGGGCACGCTTGGTCTCGTCCTCGAGCCTATGGCCTCGACGCTGGCCGGGCTCGTCGACCGCGAGAGCGGCCGTCGGCTCTTGATGCTCGACCCCAATATCAGGCTAGGGCTCATCCCGGAGGACGAATACCGCGAGCGCCTCCGTGCCGTGATATCGGAAAGCACCATCGTGAAGGCGAGCGACACTGACGTGGCCTGGCTCTATCCGGGGGTCGATTACGAGCACGCCGCCGATCGGCTGCTCGATGAGGGCGTGCGGATGGCGGTCGTGACGCTCGGCGCCCGCGGAGCCTTTGGCGCCCACCGCGAGTTCCGAGTGCGTGTCACTGCGCCGCAGGTGGAGGTTGTGGACACGATCGGCGCCGGCGACGCTTTCGGGGCGGCGCTGCTGGCCTGGCTGCATGACCATGGGCGCATGAAGGCCGAGCTGAGCCTCGAGCTGGACGAGCTACGCGCCGCGCTGGAATTTGCGTGCTTGGCCGCCGCCATCACATGCACGCGAGCGGGCGCCGACCCGCCCCGAAGATCGGAGATGCTCCCCGGCTGAGCCTGGCTCAGCGGCTGAGCGCGCGCTTGTAGCGCTCGGCGGATCGGCGCACAGCATTCTTGCCGTCGGACTTCACGTTGCGGTCCCACCACGCGCCGTAGATGCGGTCGAACGCGAAGGGTTCGACGGCGGCGGCAATACGGTCGATCTCTGTCGCGGGCAGCGGGATGTAGTTGGGGTAGCTGTACATGAAGCTGACCCACCTCCGGTCCTGCGCGACCTGGAGAATGTCGCCGCTCAGCAGCGCACCGAGGCCGTCCGCGCCCGCCGGCCAGTGCACCACCGTGCCGCCTTCGAAATGCCCTCCCGCCCGAATCAAGGTCAGGCCGTCCCACAGGGTTTTCGTCTCACCGTTCCACGACTCGATGCATCGATCGTTTCGCATCACCCATCGTGCGTCGGCCGCATGCAAGAAGACTGGGGCGTCGAAAGCCCTGCTCCACTCGACGAGTGACGAGTAGTAGTGAGGATGCGAGATCGCGATCGCGCGGATGCCGCCGAGCTCACGCAGCGAATCGATCGCGGCATCGTCGATGACGGTGATGCAGTCCCAAAGCAGGTTGCCCTGCGGAGACCGCACGAGCAGCGCGCGCTGGCCGATAGCAAACGACGGTTCCGTGCCGACACCGACCAGGCCCATGTCCTCACGCAGCTGGCTGTGATGCTTCTCGCGCAGCTCGTCCAGCGTCGTCCATCGCTGGCCCTGCCATCCGACGTACTGACGCTCGTCCTCGCAGATGGGGCAGCGTTCAGGTGCCTCAGCGCTGGGTGAGAACTGGACGCCGCACGTGACGCAGATGTGACATCGTGCCTCGCCTTTCATGTCCGCAATGTAGCGCCCTCGTTTGCGGACCAGCCCCTCCCCATGAATCGAGAGGAGCTAGATCCAACCTGTCAGCCGTTTCCTATACAGGAATCCTTGGAGGGTGCGCTCGAATGCATATACGGCTGCCTCGGCTGAGGCGCCCTGTCGTCACGGTTTTTGGGGCGGCAATCTTTGGTGCCTTGCTCGCGGGCGCGGGGCCGCAGCTGCCCACCATGATGGACCGGCCCTCGTGTGTCGACACAGTGATGAAAGCCGTGGCCAGCGACCGGCCGGTGGCCGGAACCTACAACTGCTTTGACGGCAACCTTCAGATGGGGCTGCAGTCGGTCGGAATCGATTCCGACAGCGCGTTTGCGACCAGGATCGGCCAGGCAGGTGATTACCGCTACCTGCACAAGACCGAGGACGGCGGCTACGTCTACGAGTACGACCGCCCAATGACGCCTCATGACAAATTCAAAGGTGCGGTGGTTGCGTTGGGGTTGCCCGAGACGTCCGCCGACATGCGCGGGGGAAAGCTGGGAGCGGCCTTGACCGTGAGGCGCGATCTTCGGGCTGCCTGGGCGGAGATCTCGGGCAGGACCCAGAACGCGGAGAGCAAGCTGTACACGTTTTACGTGGGCACGGACGGCAAGATCACGGCCGTCAAGTAGGTCTCCCTCGGTGGATCAGTCTCGCCGGTTACCATGAGCGTCAAATTCGCGTCCTAGATCCGCCGCCGCCAACCAAGGTCCGCCTGGGTCAGCGATCTGAGGGGGCCTTTGATCAGTTCCAGCGGGACCGGCTGGGGTTCTTCCGTCGCTGCGCCGAGACATCGGATGTCGTCCCATTCCGCTTTGGTGCTGATGACGTCCTGGTGGTGAGCCGGCCCGAGCTCGTCAACGACGTCCTCATGACTCGCCGCGACGACTTCAGCAAGGCCTACCTGACGAGCATCATGCACCCCCTTCTGGCCGGAAGCCTGCTCCTCGTCGACAGCGACAGCTGGCTCCATCAGCGGAAGCTGATCCTGCCCGCATTTCATCGCGAGCGGCTGGATGCATACGCCGCCGTGATGGCGCAGGAAGCCGAGCGCGCTTGCGCAACCTGGGCGCCGGGACAGGAGCGCGACATCCACTCCGACATGATGCGAATGACTCTCCAGATCGTGACTCGCACTCTCTTCGGCATCGATTTCTCGAATGCGGTCGGAGTTGCGGAACGGCTGGTCTCGACAGTGATGGATGAGTTCAATCGCCGGATCGCAAGCCCGGTCCGGCTGCGATTCCCCGTCCCGAGCATCCGCACGCTCCGCCTGTTTCGGTCCATGCGCGAGCTCGACGTGATCGCTTATCAGGCAATTCGGGAACGCCGCGCCAAGCCGCAACCCGACCTGCTTTCGATGCTGGTCGAGTCCAGGGACCAGAACGGCCGCCCGATGACCGATCGCGAGGTGCGCGACGCATGCCTCGCGGTGTTCTTCGCCGGCCACGAGACCACGGCGTGCCTTCTGTCCTGGACCTGGTACGTGCTGGCCCGGCACGAGGACGTTCAAAGCAAGATCCTGGCCGAGCTGTCAGGCGTGCGGATCGACCCCGGCGAGTCGCCGGCGCTGCTGGTTCAGCGCCTGCCTTACACGCAGGCCGTGCTCAACGAGGTCCTCCGCATGTACCCGCCGGCGTACGCCTTCGGGCGTCTCGCTGTGCGGGCCACAACGGTCGGCTCTCACTCGGTTCCGGCGGGCACGACAGTTCTGATGAGCCCGTGGGCGATGCACCGTGACCCGCGCTTTTTCGAAGACCCCGAGAAGTTCATGCCCGAACGATGGCAGGACGGTCTCGCGTCGCGGCTGCCGAGGTTCGCCTACTTTCCCTTCAGCAGCGGTCCGCGCCGCTGCATCGGCAGCTCCTACGCGATGACGGAGGCGACGATCGCGATCGCGACCATGCTGCCGCGATTCAAGCTCCTGTCCAGGGTCGAGGTCGAGGCAGCTCCGTCGATCACCCTGCGGCCCGCGGGGGGCATGCCCATGACCGTGGCGGCGCGCAACTAACAACGCCCCAACACGCTTCGCCTGCTGCAAAATTTCCGCCATGCCCGCGGAACACGTGCTGCCGCTCGTAGTCATCGCCGCGGTCATAGCGGCGGTGCTGCTTGCGGCCCGGGGCCGGCCCGGGCGCTGGGTCGACCACGGAGCTCGAGTGGTGGCGGTCGCCCTTGTCGTGGCGGAGGTCGGGTGGTGGCTGATCACGATCGCCAACGGCACCTGGACCGTGCGCTGGAGCCTTCCCCTCCACCTCTGCGAGGCGGGTTGCTTCCTTCTCGCGGCGGCGCTGTGGTGGCGGGCTCGATTTGCCTTCGAGATCAGCTATTTCTGGGGACTCGGCGGCACGCTGCCGGGCCTTTTCACACCCGACATCCCCGGCCATTTCCCGCAGCCTGTGTTTTTCCAGTACTACACCGAGCACGGGCTCATCGTCCTGGGGGCCCTTTACCTGGTCGTCGCCCTGCGGATGCGACCGGCCAGGCGAGCTGTGCTCAGGGTCTCAGTCTTCACCGGCGCCTATGCGGTCGCGGTTGGAGCGGTCGATTACTTCACCCAGGGCAATTACCTGTTCTTGAGGAACATCCCGCCAACCCGGACCTTCCTCGACTACATGGGCCCGTGGCCGTGGTACATCCTCACGCTCACGGTTGTGGCGATCGTCATCTTCAACCTGCTGTACCTGCCGTTTGCGCGTTCGCCGCAGACGCCGGCGATGGCTGAAACGACGGCCTGACGATCAGCGCCGGTTTCGCTTGCCGGCGCCTCCGATCGACAGGATCGATCCCGCGCTGCCGATGCTGAGGATGGAGCCGGCGCTGCCGATGCTGAGGATGGAGCCGGCGCTGCCGAGGCTCAAGATGGAGCCGGCGCTGCCGATCGAGAGGATCGAGAACGCACTGAACAGGCTGGCGGCGCTCAGCAGGCTGCGTGAGCTGTAGGCGCTCGCAATGCTGGACCGGCTCTGCCAGCTGGGCAGCTCCAGCCGTCGTTGCCACCGACCGATCGCCGCCAGCATCAGAAGCCCTCGTGGCATTCAGCGGCATCGTACCGATCATCCTTATCCGATGCGCAAGATCGATGCTTTCGCGCACATCCTTCCCAGGAAATATCGAGAGCGGCTCGAGCGGCATCTCGAGGGCGCGATCTCCGGCCGGCAGCTTCGCTATTACCGAGAAGGCGTCTTCGACTTCGATCCCTCTTTGACCGACCTCGACGCGAGGTGGCGCAGGCTCGAGCCGTTGGGCGACTACGCGCAGGTGCTCGTGCTCGCAGTACCGCCGATCGAGGAGGCCGGCCCGCCGCCTGTGGCGGCGGAGCTCGCACGAATCGCGAACGACGAGATGGCCGAGCTCGTCCGACGGCATCCAGACCGGTTCGTCGGATTTGCCGCGGCGCTGCCGCTCAACGACACCGAGGCTGCGCTCCGAGAAGTCGACAGAGCGACGGGTGAGCTGCATGCACTGGGCCCCTCGACGATCCGCAATTTGAACCCATCTTCGCCAGGTTGGAAAGCCTCGACCGGACCATCTGGCTTCACCCCACGCGCAACGCGACCTGGCCGGATTACCCCACCGAGACGGAATCCGATTACGGGCTGTGGTGGTCGATCGGCTGGCCTTACGAGACTGCTGCCGCGCTCTCGCGCCTGGTCTATTCGGGCGTGATGGACCGCCATCCCAAGCTCAAGCTGATCGCGCATCACGGCGCGGGCATGGTTCCCCACTTCTCCGCGCGGCTCGCGATGGGCCCCGGATTCCGGCAGGTCAAAGACGTCCTAGCCCGGCCACCCCTCGACTACTTCCGGCAGTTCTACGCCGACACAGCATTGTTCGGCGCACCACACGCGGTCCGGTGCGTGCTGGATTTCTTCGGACCGGACCATGTCGTGTTCGGCACTGACACGCCGCTGGGTCCGCCGGGCGCAATCGAGGCCACGATCGCCGACATCGAGGCTGCGGGACTCTCGGAAACGGCTCGCTCGACGGTGTACGCGCACACCGCCGAGCGCCTGTTTCTCTAGCGGGTCCGCGCCCTGGGCTTCTCGGCCCTGATCTCGATGCCGTACTTCTTGGCCGCGGACTTGATCCGACGCCACGCAGCATTGCGCTCGGCCTGGCTCACACCCTCGACCTGGTTGAAGCGGGCAACCGCATTGCGGACGTGACGAGGGTCGGTCAGCGGCTCTTTCCGCTCCTTGGGGAACGCGAACTTGCCGGACGGGATCTGGCGTTCCGCCTGGGAGCTGAGTGGGTGCTTGCCTCGCTTCGGCGCCACGCCCTTGCGCCGGCGCGCCGCGGAAACCGAGACTGCCTTCTTGATGTTCCGCTTTGCGGCGGTCTTCTGTCGTGTCGTCGCCATGTGGTTACCTCCCTTGCACCGGGTTTCAATTAAGAAACGCCTCGATGCGAGGTCGATACCTACGAGGCGCTGAGATCGGCGAGCGTGTGCATCAAGGGGGCCAATGTCTTGTACGCCTCGACGTAGGCCGCGTGATAACCCTGGTAAACGCGATGTCGCTCTGCGTCAGGTGCCTCGACACCCCGATGCAGCCGGATCACCGAGCATGCTTCGGGCACATCCGCGTAGGCGCCGCCCGCCACGCCCGCGAGCAATGCGGCTCCAAAGGCCGGGCCTTCTTCGTTGTCGACGCGGTGCACCGGCCGTCCGAACACGTCGGCCTGCATCTGGCGCCACAGCAGGCTGTGTGATCCGCCACCGGTCGCGCGAATCTCAGTCACCGGCACGCCGATCTCTTCCATCAGGTCGAGGGAATCCTTGAGGCTGTAGACGACGCCCTCCATCACCGCGCGCGTCAGGTGAGCCTGCGTATGGCGCAGATTGAGGCCCACGAACGCTCCCCTGGCACGCGGGTCCAGATGCGGTGTTCGCTCGCCGGTGAGGTAGGGCAGGAAGACGAGACCTTCGCATCCGGCGGGTGCTCGAGCGGCCAGCGACGACAGCACCTCGTAGTCCTGGCCGTCCATAGCTTCGCGCCACCAGCGCAGCGAGCCTCCCGCGGAGAGCGTCACCCCCATCAGGTGATAGCGACCGGGCGTCGCGTGGCAGAAAGCGTGGAGCCGTCCTCTGGGTTCGATGCGGGGCGTGGCGCTGTCCGCGAAAACCACCCCGCTCGTGCCGATCGACGAGCTGACCAGGCCTTCGCGCACGATCCCGTTCCCGACCGCGGCCGCCGCGTTGTCGCCCGCACCGGCGGCCACAGCAAGGCCCGTCGGCAACCCGGTCGCCGAGGCGGCCGCAGGAGTGATGCGGCCACTGAGGTCGGGACCTTCGAAGACCTCGGGCAACCAGGCTCGCGGAATCTCAAGCGCGGCGAGGATCTCGTCGGACCACTGGCGGCGATTCAGGTCAAGCAGGAGTGTGCCCGATGCATCCGAGGCGTCGGTCGCGAACTCACCGGTCAGGCGAAGGCGGATGTAGTCCTTCGGCAGCAGTAGGTGGCGCACACGAGCGTAGGACCCAGGCTCGTGCTCGCCCAGCCACAGCACCTTGGGCGCTTGAAATCCAGTGATCGCGGGGTTGCCCGTGATCTCGATCAGCCGGGCGGCGCCAACCTTCTCGGTGATGGTCCGGCACTGGCTCTCGGTCCGCTGGTCGCTCCACAAGAGGGCCGGACGGATGACGTGATCGCTTCCGTCGAGGAAGACCGACCCGTGCATCTGCCCGGTCAGTCCAAGGGCCAGCGGAGGGTCCGAAAGCTGCAAGACGACACGTTTCAGAACGTCCTGGCTCGCGCTCCACCACTGCTGGGGGTCTTGCTCGGTCCATCCAGGCCGTGGGACCGAAAGCGGATACGGAGCCGAAGCCGACGCGACGACGTTGCCGAGAAGGTCGACGGCGACCGCACGCGCGCCGCTGGTGCCGACATCGAGCCCGATCAGCAAGCCAGGGCCGCTCACGGCTCCAGCTTCAAGGTCAAGATCTTGAATGGCGCCAGCTCCAGGTCGATCTGCCCATCGCGCACCGCAACCTCTTCGACGTTGCGTTCCAGGAGGTCACAAAGGTGTGCCCGCGCGGCAGGCAGCGTGGTCTGGACTCGAGCCGTGCAGCTTCTCCCCCACGCCTCGTACAGCCGCACGATCGCCGCGTCAGAATCCTCGGCGCGCTTGATCGCCTCGACCTTCACCTGCCGGGTGTCGATCTCGATGAGCGACCGGGAGGTGCGGGCCGCCAGGTTTCCATGAGCGGGCAGCAGCGGCCAGTTCAGGTCCTCGGCGGCGTCGATGACGCCGGCCTCTCGGAAATCTCCCGAATGCGGCATCAGGGCATACGTGAACTGGTGGTCGCCGAGGTCGGCGGTCGGGTCAGGATGCGTCGGTCCCCGCAACAGGGAGAGCCGCATCACCGATCCATGGATGTCGTAGCCGTGCTTGCAGTCATTGAGCAGCGCGACGCCGTAATCGGCGTCGCCCAGGTCAGCCCAACGCTGCGCGCAAACTTCGAACATCGCCCTCGCCTGGCTCGTGTCGTAGTGAGTGGGCCGGCGGAGGTGGCCGAACTGGATCTCGTAGGTCGCCTCGCGCGAGCTGACCGTCACCGGAAAGGCGACCTTCAGCATCTTGTGCCGTTCCTGCCAGTCCACGAGCGTCTCGAAGCGCAATACACGTGAGCCGGCGTCGAGCGACATCACCTGGACGATTCTCGAATCCCCGAACTTGCGCGTGAAGGCCAGCGCTCCGCGCAGTCCGCCCCGCAGCCTGGCCAGCTCGAAGGCTGTCACGTCGGTGAAGGAATCGCGGTAGCCGGCGTCGAGGTCCCACGCGTCCCACCGATTGGGATTGTCGTCGTGCAGCTGGAGCAGATTCCCAGGACCGCTCAGAACTTCGCGATCCGCTTCCTTGTCCCGGATCGAGGTCAGCACGGCGCGGTCGTCCCATTCGACGCGGAGCAGCTCGTTCTCCATGCTGTGGTCGGTGACCGCGACCTCGCGTTCGCCTGGGTGGCCGATGACAACGGCCCACCCGCACGACGGTGCCTCGATGCGCGCGTATTCGCCGCTGAGGTTGACAATCTCGCTGCGAGGATGCGATGTCGAGTTGAAGGCAACCAGTTGTTGGCCTTTGCCCACGATCGCAGACATGGCCGCCGCACCGATTTCAGCGGCGCGCGCCGCGACGTGCTCCAGGTCGCGCTCCGCCACCTCGTACACCCAGTCGATGCTCGAGCCGGGAAGGATATCGTGGAACTGGTTGAGCAGGAGGGACTTGCAGAGCTCCTCGAGCTCGCTCGACGGATAATCGCCGGCAGCCACCGACCACATCTCCGCCTCCCGAAGCGACTGCTGCGCCCGGCGGATCAACCGCTTGGTCCGCGACTGGCTCGTGTATGTGCCGCGGTGCAGCTCGAAGTACAGCTCGCCGACCCATGTGGTGAGGCCGTTCGCTTCGGCCGCTGCGACCTCGAAGAAGTCGGCTGCGCGTCCGATCTCGACTCCGAGTTGGTGTGCCGACTCGATCATCTCCGCCTGCGGACCGCCTCCTCCGTCGCCCCAACCGAACAGGTAGAGCGATCGGTTTGAGCTCTGGCCGTCCTTGAAGTTGCGGACGCTCCACTCGACTTCTTCACGACTGAAGCTGCCGTTGTACGTGTCGGCGGGCGGGAAGTGGGTGAAGATTCGAGTGCCATCGATCCCCTCCCACATGAAGGTGTGGTGCTCGGGTTTGTTGGTGTCGTTCCACGAAAGCTTCTGGGTGAGGAATGAATCGCAGCCGGCCTCGGAGACGAGCTGCGGCAGGTTGCCCGGGTAGCCGAAAACGTCGGGCAACCAGAGGATCCTGGTCTCGTAACCGAACTCCTGTATGAAAAAGCGCTTGCCGTGCAGCAGCTGACGCACGAGCGATTCGCCTGAAGGCAGGTTGCAGTCCGCCTCGACCCACATCGCGCCGACCGGCTCCCACCGGCCGGCGGCCACCTTCTCCTTGATTCGGCGGTAGATGTCGGGGTACGACTCCTTCATCCACGCGTATTGCGCGGGTTGGGAGGCGACGAACACGTAGTCGGGGTACTCATCCATAAGGGCGAGCTGCGTCGACCAGCTGCGCGCGACCTTTCGCTTCGCCTCGCGGATCGGCCATTCCCAGGCCGTGTCGATGTGGGCATGGCCGACGGCTGTGATCTTGTGCGATGGATCGAGCCGGCCTTTGTCGCTCTCCGCTTCGACTGCGGGGCGAAAGGTCAACACCGCCTGGCGGAGGACGAACGCGGGCTCGGGCGATGCACGAAGGGCGATCATCGATGGCGCGGGCTCCGATCCCTGCTCCGTCGCCCGCGGATTGGCCGCGGCCTCGAGGTAGAAATCGACGTCAGGACCATCGACAGGCAGCCACCGGTGGTTGGGATCGACGCCGCGCCAGGGCTTGCCGTCCTTCCACGCCAGCGCCTCGCACGTGAATCCGGTCGGCCCCTCGAAGCCGAGGTCGAACTGCGCGACCACGCGGCGTCCCACCCACGACTCGGGCACCGTTCCCACGACGTGGAACCACGTCGTGCTCCATGGCGGGCCCCACGCAGCACCGACTTCGATCGGCGTGAAGCTGCCGCGCACCGCGTCGGCGTACCTGATCGGTTCACCCCGCACGCAGAAAGCCGTCAGCTGAAGAGGCCGGCTTTGCTCCTCACTCACCCAGGAAGGCGAGTATGACGATTCAAAGAGCGGCGAGCTGGAGGCCGCTTACGGTGAGAGCTGTGACGACGTCGCCGACGATCAGCGTCGCCGGCGGGTCGATGTGAGCGCTGTCGGCGATGCGCGCGATGTCACCGATCGGGCCTTCGACGCTGCGTTGGTCGGTCCAGGTCGCCTTGCTGACCAGGGCCGCAGGTCTCTCGCGTCCGACCACGCTCGCGATCGCCGCGGTCACTTCGGTGAGGTTGGTGCGAGCCATCATGACGACCAGCGTGTCGGTGGCGGCCGCCAGGTCACGGAGCCTGCTCATCGAGCCCGTTCCCTGCGCCGTAGTGATGGCGACGGAGGACGCGATGCCGCGCAGCGTGACGGGAACGCCAATCGACTCCCCCGCAGCCAGGGCCGAGGTCACACCCGGGACGACCACGACATCCACGCCTGCGGCAAGAAGATCGCGCAGCTCCTCCCCGCCCCGTCCGAAGACAAAGGGGTCGCCACCCTTCAATCGCACCACGACGCGACCCGCCCGCGCCAGCTCGATCATCCGGGCGGTGATGGCATCCTGCTGCGCACTTTCGGATCCGCCCCGCTTGCCGACCGATTCGAGGATCGCCTGCGGACCACACAGCTCGAGAGTTGCGGGCGCGATCAGGGCGTCGTGCAGCACGACGTCCGCGTCCGCCCGGGGTACTCGACGTCCGGCCGGGCAAGGATCGCCGCACGCGCCACCGCCTTGTCGGACTGACCGGCCCGCAGCAGCTTTCGTATATCCGAGCTGACCAGCCGGCGGTAGACCCTCGTCTGTTCCCCGATCGGGACGCCGCGCTCCCGCAGCTCGCGGCGGATGCGACCGACCAGCGCCGTGAACGGCCCCCACTCGCTGCCAAGCCAGCGCTCGAGCCGGGCCCGCAGGGCAGAAGCCAGGAACGGGCTTTCGCCGGAGGTCGAGATGGCGATCAGCAGTGGATCGCGCCGCACGATCGCAGGTGCGATGAAGCGGCACTGGGCCGGCCGGTCGACCACGTTGATCAAGATGCCGGCTTTTTCCGCTTCCTCCCACGTCTGGCGGTTCACCTCGAGATCCTCGCTCGCGTCCACCACCAACCGCGCGCCGTGCAGGCCGCCAGGTCTGTAGTCGCGCGATGAGATGACCCGCACCAGCGCACCGGCTTCCCGAAGGCCTGCGGCTTTCTCGGTCGCGAACGTCCCATCCCCGATCACGATGCAAGGCTGGCCCGCCAGATCGAGGAAAACCGGGTAGTACCTCAAGCGCTCGCCTCCTGCTTAGAGGCCTCGAGCAGAACCCGGGCCACCTCAGGCCGCGTGAATTCGACCGGCAGGTCCGATCCCACCTCCAGCAGCTTGCGCACCGCGGTGCCGCTGAGCGTCTGGTGGAGCTCCTTGGGGTGCGGGCACGTGCGCGTTGACGCCATGCCGCCGCAGGCGGAGCAGAAGAAGGTGTGCTCGAAGCGAAGGATCTCGATCCCGAGTTCCCGAGGCTTGTAGGCGTCGAAGATGCGGTGCGCCGCATAAGTGTCGTAGTAGCTGCCGACGCCGGCGTGGTCCCGACCCACGATGAAGTGGGTGCAGCCGTAGTTGCGCCGGACTATCGCGTGGAAGACGGCCTCTTTTGGTCCCGCGTAGCGCATCCAGGCGGGATTGGTCGCCAGCAGGACGCGGTCGGCGGGGAAGTAGCCGGCGAGCAGCTCCTCATAGCAGCGCATGCGCACCGAGGCCGGGATGTCGTCGCTCTTGGTCTCGCCGACGAGCGGGTGCAGCAGCAAGCCGTCGACGATCTCGAGCGCCACCTTCTGGAGATATTCGTGCGCGCGATGCACCGGGTTGCGGGTCTGGAAGCCAACCATCGTCTGCCAGCCGCGCCGCGCTTTGAACTCGCGGACCTGGACAGGGGTCAGGTCGAACTCAGGAAAGCCGGAGCTCGGCCGAGCCAGCGCGACGACGTCGCCGGCGATCGCCCAAACGCCGGATTCCTTGAGCACACGCACGCCTGGATGCGCGTCATCGACCGTTCCGTAGACGGCCCGCGCCTCGCGCAGGTGGTCTGCCTCGTAGGAGTCGGTGATGTTGAGGATGCCGACCGCCTTATCGCCGGTGAACAGCGCGACCCGATCGGCGCTCGGGACGGCTTCTGCGCGCAGAACGATTGGGATCGTGAACGGCGCTCCGCTTGCCAGGCGCCCATGGTCGATGACGGACTCGTAGTCGTCGCGCGCCATGAAGCCGTCGAGAGGTGAGAGCGCGCCGGCGGCGAGCATGAAGATGTCGGACAGCTCGCGCTGCCCAACCTGCAGTCGCGGCAGCCCCCTGGCCTCGGCGCGAAGCTGCTGCAGCTCGTCGCCGGAAGGCAGGCGCTCCGGCACCTGCCGCGGCAGGTGGCCGAGGCGCTCCAGCCTGTCGATGACCTTTGCCACCGACTCGGCCACGCTCTCTATCGACGTATCGCACGTGACCTCGGGCCGAAGCGGCACTTCGTAGGGGTCACTGACGCCCGTGAAGTTGGCGAGCTGGCCGGCGATCGCCTTGCGATACAGGCCCTTGACGTCGCGCTCGACCAGCGTGTCCAGCGGGCAGCGGGCGAAGACCTCGACGAAGTTGGGAGTCTGGCTACGCACCTCGTCGCGAACGTCGCGGTAGGGAGAGATGGCCGCGGTGATCGCAACGCCGCCGTGGCGCGCGACCAGGCGTGCGACGTAGCCGATGCGCCGGATGTTGGTGTCGCGGTCTTCCTTCGAGAAGCCCAGACCCTTGGAGAGATGGGTCCGCACCTCGTCGCCGTCGAGCAGCTCTGCGCGTCGGCCGCGACGCGCGAGCTCCGATTGGAGCGCGGTCGCGATCGTGGACTTGCCCGCGCCGGACAATCCAGTGAACCAGACGACGAATCCCTCGCTCAGCTGTCTCCTCCCAGACCCCATCGCCGCCGGATCGCGCGGTCGAAGGCGCCAAACAAGCTGTCGATGACCACGCCGATGACGAAGATCACGACCAGGATCGCCAGCAGCTGCTGCGTGTCGGCGAAGTCGCGAGCGAACTGGATCTGCTGTCCGATCGAAAGTTGGTGCCCGACGATGCCGATGATCTCGCCGGCCATCAGGCTGCGCCATGCGAACGCCCATCCCTGCTTGAGGCCGCCCACGAACGACGGCAGCGCGGCAGGGATTATCACGTGGCGATAGAGGACCAATCCGCGCGCGCCCATCACGCGACCAACCCGGATCAGAAGGGGCTGCACGTGGTCCACGCCGTTGAGGAGGCCGCCCGCGATCGCCGGGGCCGCCCCGAGGATCACGACGAAGAAGATTGCCGTCTCGTTGAGCCCGAACAGAAGGATCGCGAGCGGGAACCAGGCGATCGACGGCATCGACTGCAGGCCGAGGATGGCCGAGCCTACCGCCTTGCGCAGGAGGCCGACGCGCGCGATCAGGACGCCCACCACGCTGCCGATCGCGACCGCGATCGTGTAGCCGAGGACGGCGCGGCGCAGCGTGATCGCGAGGCCTAGCTGGAAGTCGGGGTTCCCCAGATCCTCGCCGAGGCGCTGGAAGACAGGGAGTGGACCGGGCAGCACGTAGTCTGGCTTCCACCCGGACCAGACGATCACTTGCCAGCTCGCCAGAGCCAGCGCGATCGCCGCCAGCTTCGGCCACAGGCTGGACCAAACCACGGCCAGCCGGTCCGGCGGGATGGTGGACCCGAGCGCTTGCGGCTGGCCCACCTCGAGCTTGGCCACGAGGTCAGTTGCCTAGCGCGACCTCCTGCTTCAAGCGCTCAGTGATCCGGCCGGCGATTACGGCCAGGTCGGGCGAATCGAGGTGGCGCGGTCGCGGCAGCCCGACCTTCACCTCGTGGGCGACGCGGCCCGGCCGGCTGGTGAAGACCAGGACTCGATCGCCGAGCCGCACCGCCTCGCGCGCGTTGTGCGTGACGAACAGGACCGTGAGGCCTGTCTCTTTCCAGATCCGCTCCAGCTCTTCGTGCAGCAGGTCGCGGGTTATTGCGTCGAGAGCGGCGAACGGCTCGTCCATGAGCAGCACGTCGGCGTCCTGGGCCAGGGCGCGGGCGAGGGCGACCCGCTGCTTCATGCCGCCGGAGAGCTCGTGAGGGCGCCGTTTCTCGAAGCCGGCGAGATGAACGCGGCCTAGCAGCTCACGCGCCAGCTCACGTCGCTGCCGGCTCTTGATGCCGCGAAGCTCGAGCGGCAGCTCAACGTTGCCGGCCGCGGTCAGCCACGGCAGGAGCGCCGCCTCCTGGAACATGAGCGCCACCCGCCCATGGACATGGACGCGTCCGTTGGTCGGCCGGTCCAGGCCGGCGAGGATGTTGAGGAGTGTGCTCTTGCCAGAGCCCGAAGCTCCCACGATGCAGACGAGCTCGCCACGCTTGACCTCGAGCGTGGCTCCCTGCAGCGCGACCAGAAGGCGGTCGCCGTGCGGAAAGGCGACGGTCAGCCGCTCGACGCTCAACGCGTGCTTGTCTGAAAGCGCGAGGACGCTGCTCACAAGCCCTGGACTCGCGGCTGGCCGTGCTCGGCGAGGACCTGGTTCAACAGCGCGAGGTCGTAGAGCCCGTGAAGGTCGACATTGCCCAGCAACCCCACCGCGTGGGCGTGGGCGGCCGACGCCTTCAGCGTCGGGGCCAGCGGGTCGAGCGTGAAGGTCATGTGCGGCCAGGCCGCGGCGACGACGGCGGCGGCCAGCTTTTTGCCGGTGAGCTGAGCCACCGCGTCATTTGCCGCCATCTGCGCGTCGTTCGGGTTCGACCTCAGGTACGCGACCGCCTGGTACAGCCCTTCCAGCAGGGCCTTCACCCGTTTCGGATGTGCGCGAAGGAAGTCGGTTCGGACGGCAAGGTTGGTGGTCACGAAATTTCCCTGACGCCACAGGTCGCGCTCATCCACCAGGACCCTGCCGCCACCTTCGACGATCAAGCGGCTCGCCCATGGCTCCGGCACCCATGCCCCATCGATCTGTCCCTGCCTGAACCCGAGCAGCGTCTGCGAGTTGTCCTGAGGCTGCACGCTCACGTCGCCGCCGCCTGCTGTGTCGCTGCGAAATCCGTTGTTCTTGAGAAACCAACGCAGGGCGACGTCTTGCGTGCCGCCGAGCTGGGGATCAGCGATCTTCTTTCCTTTCAGCTGAGCGACCGATGTGATGCTGGGCTTGACCACGAGGAGGGCGCCGCCTGAAGTTGCGCCGGCGATGACGCGAATCGCCTGTCCGTGCGATTGGGCGAACGCGTTGGTGGTCGGATTGGGTCCGATGAACGTGGCATCGATCGAGTCGGACAGGATCGCCGTCACGGCGTCGGGGCCGGCATTGAACGTGTGCGTCTCCAGCGTCACCGAGCTGCCGAGTGCTCTCGCGAAGAATCGCTTGCCGAGGCCGGCCAGCGCGGGTGCATGCGTCAGGTTCGGGAAGTAGCCCAGGCGCAGCGTGAGGGGCCCGTCATCGTTGGGGGACGCCGACTGGACCGGTGCGCCGCACGCAGTGAAGAGAAGGACCGCAATAACCGCGCCCGCATATCTCACTGAGCGCTTGGACCTCCCCATCCGACCGGGCTCGCTTCGCGAACCGGGTCACCTTCCCCGCTCGCAGGGAAGTGGAGCCCGCACTCCTTGACCTCGTTCTGCTCCCACCACCAGCGGCCCGCCCGCTCGTCCTCGCCCTGGACAGTCGCGCGCGTGCAGGGAGCGCAGCCGATGGAGGTATAGCCGTGGTCGTAGAGCGAGTGGTAGGGCAGCTCGTGCTCGCGGATGTAGTCCCACACCTCTGCCTTCGACCAGGAAGCCAGCGGAGCGATCTTGGTGATTCCGTGGTGCTCGGGATCGAGGGCGACGACCTGCGTGTTGGCGCGCGTCGCCGCCTGCTCGCGGCGCAGGCCCGTCACCCAGGCGTCGTAGCCGCTCAGCGCGAGGTCGAGCGGCCGCGACTTTCGCACCTCGCAGCACAGCCGCCTCATCTCGACCGACCTGTAGAAGAGGTGGCTGCCCTGCGCCGCGACGATCTTCGTGACCTCATCCGGATCTGGGGTGATGACCTCGACCTCGATTCCGTAGCGATCGCGGACGCGGTCGATCATTTCGTGCGTCTGGGGCGGCAGCCGGCCGGTGTCCAGCGTCAGCACCCGCAGGTCAGGGCGGATTCTCGACGCGATGTCGATGATCACCGACGATTCGGCCTGGAAGCTCGCGACGATCGCGACGCGCGCGAACGTGTCATAGGCCCAGCGCAGCGTGCATTCAGCGGTCATGCGATCGCCTCCGTCGCAGCCAGACCTTCGCGCAGCGCGTCGAACCCAATGCGTTCGACCCAGTTGCCAAAGCCCTCACCTGGCCGCCTGTTGGAACGAAACTCGATGAAGATCGGACGCAGCAGCGATGGGATGTCGCCAATCGGCACGTTGGGTGCGTAGACGCGATTCAGGCGCGTGCCTTCGAAATCGCCGGCCAGCATGACGTCGTACTTGCCGAGCGTCGTCCCGACGAAGCCGACGTCGCCGAGGTATGGCCGAGAGCAGCCGTTGGGGCAGCCACTCATCCGGAAGCTGATCCGCTCGCCGGCGAGGCCTAGCTCGTCGAGCATCGAGGCGATCTGGCGGATGAGGCTCGGAATCACGCGCTCGGCCTCGGCGACCGCCAGGCCGCAGGTGGGGATGGCGGGGCAGGCCATCGCGTACCGGATGGCGTGGGGGATCGATTCGACCCGGGCCATGCCGTGCTCCGCGAGCAGCGCCTCGACGCGCGGTCTCTGAGCCGGAGCGATGCCGGCGAGGATGACGTTTTGCTGCGCCGTGAGCCGCACCTGCGGTCGGATCTCCTCGACGATCCTGCGCAACCCGGCGCGGGAGCGGACCTCGCCCACGTCCGCGATGCGCCCGTTTTCGATGTAGAGGCCGACGTAGAGCTTGCCATCGCCCTGGTCGTGCCAGCCGAGGTGGTCGTCCACCGGCTCCCAATGGAGTGGTTCGGGCGCGTGCAGGGCGAAAGGTAGGCGTGCCTGGACCTCGCCGCGGAACCAGTCGAGCCCGCGGTCCGCGATCGTGTACTTGAGGCGCGCGTGCTTGCGATTGGAGCGGTCGCCGTAGTCGCGCTGCACCGCGACAACCGCATGAGCCACGTCGACCACCTGGTCGGGCTCAACGAACGCCATGGGCTGCGCCACCGCGACAAACGTCTCGGGTTTGTTGTGGGTCCGGCCCAGACCGCCGCCGACCAGGACGTTGAAACCTCTCACCGAGCCTGCGTCCCCACGCATGGCGACGAGGGCGAGGTCGTGGGCGTAGATGTCGACGCAGTTGTCGCCCTCGAGCGCGACCGTGGTCTTGAACTTGCGCGGGAGGTACTGCTCGCCGTAAAGCGGCTCGGCCTCCGGCTCGGAGGAGTCGACCACCTGGCCGTCGAGCCAGATCTCGTGGTAGGCGCCGGTGCGCGGGGTCAGGGCGGCGACCATGGCAGCGATGGCCAGGTGCGCCTGCTCGTGGAACCGATCTGTCTTCGGCTCAGGGCAGCACATGATGTTTCGCTCGACATCACCGCATCCGCCCAGGGTCGTCAGCAGCGCCTGGTTGATGGCCGCGATCGACTTCTTGAGGTCGCCCTTGAGCACCCCGTGAAGCTGGAAGTCCTGGCGGGTCGTGACGCGCAAGGTCCCGTTGGCCCAGCGCCGGCTGATGTCATCGTGGGCGAGGTAGGCGTCAGCCGAGACGATGCCGCCCGAGTCCCTTGGCGCGCGCCTCTTTCCGCCGGTCGCGATCATCCTGCTGGTAGACGCCGTGGAACTTGAGAAGCTGCTCGGAGTCGTCGCTGAAGGCAGGAGTGTCCTCGACGAGCTCCTCCTTGATGAGTCCGCGAAGGTGGTTGCTCGCCGCCTTGACGGACTCGTTCCGGGAAAAGCCGTCGATATGGGTTCCGTCCGACAGGTTCGACAATGAAATGCGCCTCCAACTGGTGAGCTGATGCCGAAGAGAGAGCCCACGCCGGCCAGGCGTGGTGGGGGCCAATGGGCCCCGCTCAGGAGCTCGGCCTAGCTACAGAAGCAGCTGGCGCAGCGGGCGTAGTCGATCGCTCGTCGCCGAGTGAGGAAGAGGGCGCGAGTCACCGTTCTACGCATCGGTTCCGGCAACACTAGCCCATGACAACCCCCGGCCGCCTGTGGCAATTCCACCAAGGACCGGCCGGGACTCTTGTTCCTTACCTATATATGTGCGCCGACCCAGGCGAGGCGCCTGGGTTCAGCCGGCGGTCGGGGACCGGCCGGCTAGACCTCGACCAGTCCTTTCTTTACGGCGTAGAGGACCGCCTGAGACCGGTCGTAGATCCCGAGCTTTTCTCGCTGATCTTCAGGCGGTAAGCAATCTGCTTGTTGGCCATCCCGCTCGCCAGGAGCTTGAGGATCTCGATCTCCCGGTTGGTCAGCCCGTCGTAGAACTCCTTCGGAGTCGCGGTCCCTGTGAGCATGTCGAGGACTCGGTTGGCAACGGCGCTCGCCATGACCTTTTCCCCGGACATCACGGCCACGATGCTGCTGACGATTGCAGCCGCCGAGGAGTCCTTCAGGACGTAACCGCTGGCCCCGGCCTTCAACGCCTGGATGACCTGGCTGTCGGTTTCGAACGTGGTCAGGATCAATACCTTGATGCCCGGGACCGCTTCCATGATCTGCCGAGTTGCTTCGATGCCGTCGACGTTGGGCATCTTGATGTCCATGAGCACGACGTCAGGCTTCAGCTTGGCGGCCTGCTTGACTCCATCGGCGCCGTCGACCGCCTGGCCGACGACCTCCACCCGCTCATCATCACCGAGCAGGCTTGCGAGGCCGGTCCGGTAGAGCGTCTGATCGTCGACTACGAGTACGCGCGCGGCTCTGACGGCTACGGTCATGAACTTTTCCTTTTCGCAACGATCACCGTATCGTGCGATACAAGCAGATCCTTCGGAAACATCGCGCGAACGAGGGTCCCATGGCCGTTTTCGCTCTCGACCCGGATATGTCCACCCAGGAACATGGCCCTCTCGCGCATTCCAATCGTCCCCATGCCTACCGGCCGTGAGGGGTCGGTGTCGACGCCTCGGCCATCGTCCTCAACAACGATTCCAAGCTCGTTCTCGGCATGGGGCCCGAGCACGATGCGAACGCTCTTCGCCCCGCTGTGCATTCGAATGTTGGAGAGCGCTTCCTCGATGATCCGATAGAGGTTCAAGGAGGCCTGCGGCGTCAGTGCCTTCGGCCAGCCTTCGGTGATCTCGATCTCGGGCCGAATGCCGGTTTTGGCTTCAAATCGCACCAGGAGCGCTTTGACGGCGTCCACAAAGCTGCCGTCCAGCGCTTCTTCACCGCGCAGATCGTGCAGGAGCTGGCGAATGCTGGCCAATACCTGACGGGTAGAGCTCTGGATCCCATCCAGCTGCTGCACCACGTCCTGCCAGCTGACCTGCTCGGACTTGAAATTCTCCACGTCAACCAGCATTCCGGTAAGGGTCTGGGCAACCCGGTCGTGAAGCTCACGGGCAACCAGTCGCCGGACCTCTTCCTCAACCCCCGCCTGCAGAACCTCCATCCTCAATGGAGGACTCACGACCACAGGCGGCATAGCCAACCCCACTTTTCATCCCGGTGACCGATCCAACGCCAACAACGGGAGTCCTATACGGCGGCGTCCCGACAGGGACAAATCCGCTCTCACCCGGGGCAGCCTCCCCTATCCGCCCGGGTAACGACGTGTGAATGAGGCTAACTGCCTATGTGCGCCGGGTCAATGGTCTGAAATGACCATTTGTTTCAGTAAATGATGAGTATCTTGGTTAACGCGACGGCCTATCGCCGACGGCCGGCGACCTGGGTCCAGGGCTCCGCGGTCACCATGGCGACAGCCTGGGAGCGGGTCTTCACGTGCAGTTTTTTGAGGACCTGCTGGACGTGCTTGTTGACGGTCGTGATCGATACCCCGAGGTGGGCGGCGATCTCCTTGTTGGAGCGCCCCCGGCGCAGCTGGGCGAGCACCTCTTGCTCCCTGCGGCTCAACGCACGCTGCCAGGCCTGCGTCGTGGCGCTGCCCCGCGACTGCACGTCCAGGAGGTCCCTGAAGCTGTGCTTGCCGAAGTTTGGCGACGCCAGGCCGCGAATCGTGGCGACCATGTCGGCGATCGACAGGTCCTTGGGCAGATAGCCGTTGGCCCCGGCCGCCCTGGCCGCCGTCGCCGCCTCCCAATCGAGCGAGGCCGAGATGACGATCACCTTGACCAGCTCGTATTTCTCTCTGATATTCATGATCGCCGCCAGGGCGTCCTGCCCTGGACCCAGGCTGAGGTCCATCAGGACCACGTCGACCGGAAACCGGTCGAGCATTGTGAAAAGCTCCGTCACGCCTGGAAGCTCCCATAGGACAGCCAGGTCGTTTTCGCGCTCGAAAGTGCGAATCAAGCCCAGTCTGAAGACTGGATGGTCGTCAACGATCCCAAGACGAATCAGGCGGGCTGCCTCCGTTTCATCCGAGCCCTACCTCGGCACGACGTGCGGAACATACACCGTCACGAACCTCGACGCACGCACACGTTCAGCCGCCTGTGTGACCATCCGGAACCAACAACGCCCCAGCGGGTCGTTTAGATTCCGTCGGGGCTAATTTCGCTCCGAGCTGGGGACCGCCTCCTCGAGCGACGACCGCAGGCTGTGGAGGGCCTCGGCGGGCACCGGCACGTCTTCGATCCAAGCAAAGAAGGTGTCAGAGATACGGCGCCAGGTTGCCACCTGCCGCGCCATGCTCCGATGCCAGTAGGACTTCGACCAGGCGGCTGCCGCCAGCCAGCCCGCGATCACGCAACACAATGCACCGGTCCCCACCTCCAGCCAACCCGGCCAGGGCTCCGGATGCAGGCCGACCAGGATCAACAAGCCCAAACTAAGGTTGGCCAGCACGGCAAGCGGCAAGAACACAGCGAAGAAGAACCGTTGGCGTCTCGTCTCCGGAAGGCGCGCAGCGCGCATAGGCATCCCCCCTTTTGTCACTGCTGCGAGCTTGGCACGTCTCCGCCGATCGGCAAATAAGACAAATGTCCCGACAGGAGGAGAAGTGATAGAGGTTGCGCCCCTGGCTGAACTCTGCACCAGCATGGTTTGACCTGCAGGGGTTGACTTGTGAAGGCCTTCGATGTCCGATTTTCCGGGGGCCAGTGGGCGCTGGGGGGCCCAAGTTTGGCGAACAGCTCACCAGATACTTGGAGTTTCCAAGGCGTTCCCAGGACGACCGTGACATCTCGGCGCCGAAAGGACTGCCGCGACGGGGACCGCAAGACGGCCGGCGGAGGATCACCGGGCCAGATCAAGTCCCGCTCACACGCCTCGGCTGTCTCGGACCCTAGTACTACGATCCCATTACGGTCAGGCCCGAGGCGCCCATAGAGTTTCTGTGTGATCGTGGTCCCGGCGCCATCGCTCAGCCCAGGCAGCGAACGGCGCGCGGTCGAGCGTGTGGAGGCACTGCTCATCGACAGGCAGCCTCTTTTCCTCGCCGCCTTGGCAAGCCTGTTGGAAGCGCCGCCCCTCTCTGCCCACGTCATCACCGCTTCGCGGTCGGATCGCGGGTTGGAGATTGCAAGGACCGAGGCGATTGACCTTGTGTTTTGCGAGCTGCGGGCCGAACCGCTGTCTGGGGTCGAGCTCGTCCGCGCCCTCGCCTCGGAAGGCCGCGGCACGCCGGTCGTTCTGCTGGGCGACGATGGTGATGAAGCCGAGCTCGCGGCGGCTCTTGCCATGAATGTCGCGGGCGCGTTCAGCAAGAATTCGGCGCTCGACGAATTCCTGGTGGGGGTGCGAGCGGTGGTGTCGGGCCACAGGGCGATCGGCTCAGGGCTTCTGGTTCGTCTGCTCGAGAGGCCGAACACACTTCGCACACCCGAATCCGACTCGTTCGCCGGTCGACTTTCCCCGACCGAGCTTGCGATCCTGGCCATGATCGGACAGGCGCAATCGATTCCAACCATCGCGGCGAACCGAGGAATCAGCCACAAGACCGTGCGCAATCACCTGGCGAAGATCTATCGGAAGCTGGAGCTGCACGGCAGAACAGAGGCAATGCTGTGGGCGGCGCGAATGGGTCTGACGGGAACCTAGCCGCCGAGGCTGGGCCCCTGAATGACCTTCCCACCGATAGCAAGACCAGGGCGCGTGAGCCGGCGAGGCGGGATCGGAGCGTCCTGAAGCCGGGACAAACTGCCCACGTGGTTGGGCAAATCCCCATTACCAACGATGCCCGGACCAGCCAACATGACGGCGTGGCAGTCGAGGCGAGCGCCCGCCCGCGCCAGACGCCGGCGCTCCAAGAACGGATTGGCCAGGTCCTCCTGGCCGAAGGCCTGATCACCGAAGAGCAGCTCACCCGAGCACTCAATGCTCAGCGCCTGGCATACGCCCCGCTCGGGACGCTGCTGGTGAACCAGGGCGCCGTCCATGAGGACCACATGACAGTGGTCCTCAGCGCACACCTGGAGACTCCAGTGGCCGACCTGAAGCACCTGGACGTCGATCCGGACATTGCCCGGCTCGTCCCAGAGGACTTTGCACGACGCAACCTGGTGCTGCCGATTCGCCGTGACAACGGCCATCTTTCCGTCGCGATGAACGACCCGAGCAACCTCATGGTGATCAACGACATTCGCCTGATCACCGGACTAGCGGTGGCTCCCTACATCGCAGCGCCTTCAGACATCCTGCTGAACCTGACGCGCATCCACGACATGCACCCACGGCTCAACGTCGCCGCCAAGACGCTCAACGAATCGCGTCCCCAAGCGCAGTTCGACCGAGTGATGACTCTCGAGCTCTCAAAAGTCACCTCGAACTCACCCGCGGTCGAGATCGTCAACCTTCTGATCACCCAGGGGTTGCGCGATCGCGCGTCTGACATCCACATCGAACCACAGAAGGACTTCCTGCGAGTCCGCTTCAGGATCGACGGCGTGCTGCAGGACATGGCTCACCTGCCCAGCGCGACCGCGGCTGCGCTGTCGTCCAGGGTGAAGATCATGGCCGGCATGAACATCGTCGAGCGGAGGCGAGCCCAGGATGGGCAGATCAGCGTCAACGTCGACGGCCGCGAGCTGGACGTCAGGGTGGCGACCATGGAAACGATCTGGGGAGAGAAGCTCGTGATGCGGCTGCTCGACCGCGGCCGCTCGCTCATCACCCTGCCTCAGCTCGGATTCTCGCAAGGCGCCTACCACGAGTATCACCGGCTGCTCCACTCGCCTTACGGGATGATGATCGTTTCCGGTCCGACCGGCAGCGGCAAGACGACCACGCTCTATGCCTCGATCCACGAGCTTGACAGCCAGGTTCGCAACATCATGACCATCGAGGATCCGGTCGAATACATGTTCGACCACATCAATCAGAGCCAGATCAACAAGCTGGCCGACATCAGCTTTGCGAACGGCCTCCGGGCAATCCTGCGCCAGGACCCGGACATCATCCTGGTCGGCGAGATCCGGGATCGCGAGACCGCGGAGATTGCAGTCCAGTCAGCTCTGACCGGGCACCTGGTGCTGTCGTCGCTCCACGCGACAGATGCCGTGGGTGCGCTTTTGCGCTTCACGGACATGGGGATCGAAGGCTTCCTGATCGCGTCCTCTGTAATCGCAATCGTCGCGCAGCGCCTCGTGCGGAAAACCTGCGACGGCTGCCGCGTTGCGTACGCACCTTCCAAGGAGGACATCGATTTCGCCGCGTCGGTCGGCGTGGCGGCTCCCCACGAGCTCTACAAGGGGCAGGGATGCAGCCGGTGCAACGGGACGGGCTATTTCGACCGCATCGGCGTGTTCGAGGTGCTGACCCTGTCCGACGAGGTGAAGCGGCTTGTGATCGCCAAGTCGAGCCACGCCGAGATCATGAGCGCCGCGGTCGCCGAGGGAATGCTGCCTCTTCGCGCCGACGCCTGGGCCAAGATCGCAGCCGGCGTGACGACTGTGTCCGAAGTCATGCGCAGCGTCTACATCATCTGATCGGAGGGCAAGTGGTCAGCAGATTCACCTATCGGGCCTACTCGCCGCGCGGAAAGCTCGAAGAGCGCGTCGCGACCGCCGAGTCCGCCGCTGCCGTGCACCGCGACCTCATCGATCGCGGATTCCGCGTCGTGTCGGTGCGGCCGGCGCGCAGCGGATGGCGCTGGATCTACCGGCAGTTTCCGACCTTCTTTCGGGTCAAGACCCAAGACCTGATCCTCTTCTCGCGGCAGCTTGCAACCTTCATCAGGGTTGGCGTGCCGATCACCGACGCGATCAAGCTCCTTCAAGGAGCATCAAGCTCAGGCGCCTTCCGCGCGGCGCTCGAGGACATCTGTGCGGACCTGGAGGCGGGCGAAGCGTTCTCGTCAGCCATTGGACGTCACCCGAGCGTTTTCGACGAGCTGTACGTGGACATGGTGCGAGCGGCCGAATACAGCGGGACGCTCGACCGTGTGCTGATCCAGGTTGCCGCCTATCTGCAGCGCCAGGACACCGCCCTGAAGAAGTTACGCAGCGCGATGATCTACCCCGCGGTGATTCTCGTGCTGGCGGTCTCGGTCTGCACGGTTTTGATCGTCTTCGTGCTTCCTAACTTCGTCTCAGGATCCTGCTCGGGGTTGGCACGTTCGCCCAAACGTGGCGGATTGAGATCGTGATCGTGCTCTTCGTCGTCATCGTCAGCGTACTGGTGCTCATGAGCAGCCCGCCTGGCCGGGTGTTCTGGGATTACGCGATCTTGCGCTTGCCGGTGATCGGGACCATAGTGGTCTACAGCATCATCGAGCGCTTCACCCGAACGCTGGCCACCATGCTCACGGCGGGGATACCGATCAGCCAGACGTTCGAGGTCGCGATCGCGTCGGCCGGCAACATCCGCTATCGCCGCGGACTCGATTCGGTCAAGGATCGAATGATGACCGGAGACGGCTTCTCGGCCCCTCTGGACGCGACGGGCTTGTTCGCGCCGATGATGATCCGCATGATCCGCGTCGGCGAAGAAACCGGAACCCTCGACTCGAGCCTCGAGCAGATCGCCGACTTCTTGGCCGAAGAGATGGACTACAAGGTCCGGAACATGATCGCGCTCATGGAGCCGTCGCTTGTGATTGCTGTCGGCGGCGCGGTGGGATTTGTGGCGGTATCGGTCATCCTGCCCATGTACGGGCTCCTCAAACAAGTCCACTGATGCCCCGCATGAAGGATCGGCGCCGGGCACAGTCCGGCACGACGCTCGTCGAGCTTTTGGTCAGTCTTGTGATAGCGAGCCTCGCGCTTGCGCTGGTCGTGGGAACGCTGAGCACCGGCCTGCTCGACTCAACGATTGCTAAGCGGAATACGGCGGCGCAAGCCAGCCTCCAGTACGAGATGGAGGCGATCAGCGCCAGCGCGTTCGACTCCTCAGTCGCGCCCTATTCGGATTGCTTCGCGACCGAGGATCCGAGCAGCCCGGCCTCAGCCGGCGGCTACCAGGCTGCTTGCCCAAACGGTCCGTTCACACTGCGAGCGGACGTCGGCTGGCAGTGGCTGGCATCGTCACCAGGGGCAGTCCAAGTTTGGACGATCTCCGTCAAGTCCTGGCCGTCCAGCGCGGCCGTCGGTTCGTCAGTTTCGGTTTACAAGATCAATCGATGAGGGGTGCGCGGTCCCGTATGAAGGGCCAGAACGGCTACACGCTGGTCGAGCTGATCATCGCCGTGGCCATTGGTGCGCTGCTGATGTCCGCCTTGACCTCTGTCTTGCTGACATCCTGGCGAGCCGCGACCATCGCCTCGAGCCGGGTCGAAGCGAGCAGCCAGATCCGCAACTTCGAGTACTTCGCTTACGACGATTTCGCCCGGAGCGCTGCCCCGAGCGACACCGGTTGTGTGCCGTCGAGCCCATGCACCACTCAGCCGCTGGTGTTGAGCGGACTCCAGGTCAGCAACTCGACGCCGGTCCCCGCTTCGTTCCAGGTGAGCTACGCCTGGGACGGCTCCAACTTCCTCGACCGAACTGTTGCCACCACCGACGCGACGGGGCATGCGGCCACCAACGTGACTGCGTTCTCATGGTTCGTCGACACGAATGCGACTGTCGTAGTCAGCCTCACGGTCACGGTCCAGGCCTACAGCGAATCGCAGACTTTCCGTTTTGATCCGCGGATGAACCCATGACCGCGATCCTCGCTCTGTTGAAGGATCGCAGGCGTTCGCAGCGAGGCAGTGTGCTGAGCGGCGTGCTGATCATGACCGCATTCATCGCCATCATCTCGGGCGCTCTGATGACCGAGCTGAGCACGAATTTCCTTGTCTCGCACACCATGCTCAACCGAGTCGCCAACCAGGCGACCGACAACTCCGCGATCGAGCTTGCCCTCAGCCGCCTGCAGGCCACCCAGCTCAACGCTCCATGCCCTTCCCTTCCGACCGCGACGTTGAACAACCTCACAGCTTCGGCGACGTACCTGAGCTGCTGGCCCACGGTGGACGTCAGGTCACCTCAGTTCAAGCAGATCGAGAGCTCGTCCGAACCATTCAACGTCGACGGAGTGCACGTGCAGCTCGGCCAGCTCAACGACTACATCGTCGGCGACGCTGCTGGCAACGTTTTCGACTTTCCGTTCGGCTCTGCCACGGAACGGTGGTCGCTTGACCTCGACGGGGCCGTAACCGCGCCGCCGCTGGTTTTGGCCAGGCCGGGACACTCGGGCCAGTACCTGGACGTCATCCCTCTGTCCAGCAGCCCGAGCTGTCCGATGGAAGGATCGTGCTTGAACGTCACGATTGACGACACCTCGTTCGCGCCCCCATCGCAGCTTTGCGTGATAACGACGAGCTCGGGCGCAGCCCCGGCGACACAGCCGGCGGCCAGCCCGTCGCTGCGCGGCCTCGTTTACTTCGCGGACGGCGCCAACCTCGAGGCCTATGACCTCGCCGGTACGGCCTGCGCTTCGAAGTCCAGCGCACCGATTTCCGGCAGCCGGCCGGTTGTGGCGGGACCCATTGCATTCCCCTGCACTAGCGGGTGCGGCCAGGTCGTCGACTATATCTACGCCGTCGTCTCGACCGCGAGCTCGAGCCGCCTCGTCGAATACACCTATGATCCAAAGGACGGCCTTGAGTCAGCGGGGAGCTGGCCGCTGCCGTGGGCGAACGCCTCGGGCATAGCGCTTCAAAGCGCGACCCTACCTGCCGGGCTGGCGATCACGTTCGGCGGAGGCGGCGTCGCCCTTTACCGGATCGGGTCGAACGGGCCGACATTCTTGAACAGCCAGCAGGTTGGCGGCGGCATCGCCGACGCGCCGTACTGGTGCGGTTCATGCAGTCTTTTCGGCGTCGGCGCCCAGGACGGGGCGCTCCACCTCTTCAACTCGTCGTTGAACCCCGTTCCAAGCTATGCGGGGACTGGTTCGGCGATCGACACGACGCCCGCGACAGACGGCGCCGGTAACTGGTACTTCGGCGCTGACGATGGCTACGTCCACGAGGTCCAAAACCAGGGCGGCCAGATGGTGGAAGTCAACCGGTACGGCGATCTGGGCGCTGCCGGCAGCTCCGTGGAGGTTGGAGCCTGCACTACCGGCATTTGCATCTACCTGGGCACGCTGGGCAATCGCCTTTATCTGGTTCCGCTGAACGCACGCGATGCTGTGATCTCTGCGTGCATCACGACCTCGCCCCCCACGTGTTCGGGAGCAAATCCACACCTTTGGGCGAACGTCGAGGTCGGAGACCGCAAAATAGCGACTCGCCTGGCCGTCGACCTGTCCGGTGCTTCGATTCGAGTCGTTGAAGGCACCATGGGTGGCGAGATGCGCTGTGCATCCTCCGTTGTTCCGGATGGCGCGTCGGTCGGCGGCAAGGTGGCGGATCCCGCCGGCGTGGCTCGGGCGCTCAAGCCGTTGCTGGCTCGGGCTGAGATCACCCAGACTCGAGCCTTGGTTGCGGCAAGCGATTCCGTCGCCACCTTCAGGATCCTGCACCTCGCGCCAACATCGACACCTCGCGATGTCGATGCCGCCATCGCCCGGGAGCTGTCATTCGACCCGCAGAAAATGGCGACTCGCTGGACGCAGCTGGCCGACCCGCAAGTGCAGGAGCGCATCGTCTACGCCGCAGCCTGGGATCAGGGGCTGGTCAAGAACATCACCGAGGCGGTCAAGCTGGCCGGCCTAGAGCCGATGGTGGTCGAGCTGAAGTCGGCGAGCGTGGCCAGGGCCGTGCCGGCGCCGGCATGCGTCGTCCTTGACCTGTCGTCGGATCCGGCAGAAATCTTCCTGATCGATGACCACGTGCCGCAGATCTGGCACAGCTTCAGGGTCAACGGACCGATGGGAGACGATGCGGCCGCCGCTCTAGCCCCGGCGCTCCGGACGGCGCTCCGTTTCTACCGGCGTCAGTCCAACGGCGACTTCGGGCGGGCGGCCCCGGTGTTCGTCTCGAGCGAGCAAGCGCTGCCTTCGCAGTTACTGACAGAGCTGGCTGGGCTCATCGGCCAGCCGGTGATGCTTCTGCCAGTGCCGCCGCGAGTGCCACCGAATGTCCGCCATTCGACCTATCTGGCCTGCCTGGGCCTGCTCATGCGGAGGAGCTGATGAAGCGTAAGCGACCGCAGCAAGAGGAACGGCGCAGGCCTCTGGCAGACCTCAACCTCATCGGAGACACGAAGCTGGAGGCGGTTCGGCGGAGGGGTTGCGCCTCGCTGTTCGGCTCCATCCTGCTTTTTGGGGCGGCAGTCTCGGCCTGCCTGGGACTGCACTAGCCGACTCCGCCCATTGGCCCAGCCTGGGTAGGGACTGCCGCCCATTGGATGGGCCACTCCCTCTATTCAGGTTTGGCGTGGCCAGACCGACACTGAGGGCCGATCAAATCAAAAGCGATGGAGCCGCATTTGGAAGTGCGGCTGCCTAACAAGGGGGCGACTCAATGGCAGGTCTCTACGGTTGGTTGAACAAGAACTTGCGGGGACGCAAGGGCCAGCAGGGCTTTACGCTGATCGAGCTCCTCGTGGTGGTGACGATCCTCGGCATCCTTGCCGCGATCGTGACCCTCAGCCTGGTCGGCCTCACGACGCACGCCAACGTGGAGGCATGCAACTCCGAGTACAAGACCGTACAGGCGGCGCTCGACGCTTACATGGCGAACAACAACCTCAGCACCGTTCCGGAGCAGGCCAAGTACACCCAGGACATGACCGGGACCACCGGCAGCGTCAAGCTCTACACCACGACCCCGTCGGACACCAACCCGAACTACACGCGGAACGGAGCCACTCAATTCTTCTATGAGTGGGACAGCGCGGGCAGGATCTCGGGCGTATCCGGGGGGAATGGCATCGGATCGGATTCAGGCGGTGCGGCAATCAGCGGTTGCGCTCCGAAGTAAGGGACGTCGCGTAGCGAAGGGAAGTGCAGGGCGCCGTGCAAGCGGCGCCCTCAATCGTTTTCGGACAGGAATTTGCATTGCCATCCATAGCTCTGTTTGTGACCGTGTACCTCGCCCTTGTCGGGCTGGGGCTGGGCAGCTTCATCAACCTGGTGGCGGATCGGCTGCCCAGGGGTGAATCAATCATCCGGCCGCGATCGCACTGCCGCGCCTGCGGCCGGGAGCTCAACGCAATCGACCTCCTGCCCGTGGTCGGTTACGCGCTGCGCGGGGGACGGTGCGCGAGCTGCCACAGCCAGATCGGTGCCTCGGCGCCCGTGGTCGAGGGGGTTGCGGG